>CAMOTI010000158.1 GCA_946625675.1 uncultured Prevotellaceae bacterium
CCCACGAAACAGTAGATGAACAATGGGTCGAAGACGTTCTCCACTTCCTTTTTCCCGTTCTTCATCACCGTCCGCTCGTCAATCTTCTGTTCCTTAAACAGCTTCCTGACAATGAAATATGCCAGCGCCAGTCCGATAAGCCAGCACAGCGAATACCAGCGGAAAGGCCCGAACGTGAGGCTCGGATTCCAATTGATGAAACACAAATTCTGCAACATATTGTATTATTTTTGTTTATTCTTGTAGGGGCGGATCAGCGTATCCGCCCGTCATTCATTTCAGTGAGTTTAGGGTTTCACTCACATTATCTGTTATGCTCTCATGATCTTTGTTCAACAAATCATACCGCCAACGTTGTGGATTCATGTAAATGTAATTGACAATATAATCAAACTCTCTTTGGTTTCTTATCATATGATCGTAGTAGTCTCGTTGCCACAATCTGCCGTCAAATGGTTGCCAGTTTTTTCTTTTTACACCTTCTATATAGCAGTTTGTAGTGAGCCGTTTGAATTGTTGCACGAAGTCTTTCACACTCTCTTTTCCATCTGTGTTATTGAATATGACAAAATGGATGTGGTTGGGCATTACTACCACTGTTGGCTCTATAACCTTTTCCATCTGTTTTGCCAGTTCTTTATATACAGATAAGACCATCTTTCCTTCATCCGTCAGTTCCGTATTCTCATTGTTGACAGTACCGAATAGACATTTCCTTTTGTGTGTTACAATTGTGATGAAATAGAAAGATTGGACAGTATAGAATACATTATCCAGGTGATGCTTTTTTCGTTGTGGATATGAACTGAATCGTTCATGGCAAACATCGGGTTTGGAACATTCGTTTTGCAATTCTTTATATGTGTTTTTATTTCTGTTTAATTGAATATAATGGGCGGGCGGATACGCTGATCCGCCCCTACAAGATGCAATCCTTCATCCATTCAAACATTAAACCGGAAATGCATGATGTCGCCGTCCTGCACCACATATTCCTTGCCTTCCACGCCCATCTTGCCAGCCTCGCGGACAGCAGCCTCTGAGCCATACTTGATATAGTCGTCGTACTTGATGACCTCGGCGCGGATGAAGCCTTTCTCGAAGTCCGTGTGGATGACGCCGGCGCACTGGGGTGCCTTCCAGCCTTTCTTGTATGTCCAGGCCTTCACCTCCATCTCGCCGGCGGTGATGAACGTCTCGAGGTTGAGCAGGGCGTAGGCTTTCTTGATGAGACGGTTCACACCGCTCTCTTCCAGTCCCAGCTCTTCGAGGAACAGCTGCTTGTCTTCATACGACTCCAGCTCTGCAATATCCTCCTCGGTCTTGGCAGCTATCACCATGGCCTCGGCGCCTTCCTCCTTGGCCAGTGCCTCCACGCGGCGGGTGAAGTCGTTGCCGCTCTTGGCATCGGCCTCACCTACGTTGCACACATATAGCACGGGCTTGGCCGTAAGAAGGAACAAATTGCGCGCCACATCCTGTTCATCCTTCGTGTCGAACTCCACAATGCGCGCGTTCTTTCCTTGTTCCAGCACCTCTTTGTAAGCCTTCAGCACGCCTGCCTCCACCTTCGCCTCCTTGTTGCCTGCGGCCGCTGCCTTCTCGGTTTTGGCCAACCGGCTCTCGATGGTCTCAAGGTCCTTCAGCTGCAGTTCCGTATCGATGATTTCCTTGTCGCGGATGGGGTCGATGGTTCCGTCAACATGCGTGATGTTCTCGTCTTCAAAACAGCGCAGCACGTGTATGATGGCGTCGGTCTCGCGGATGTTTCCCAGGAACTTGTTTCCCAGTCCCTCGCCCTTCGATGCGCCTTTCACCAGTCCGGCAATGTCCACTATCTCGCACGTGGCGGGCACAATGCGGCCCGGATGCACCAGTTCGGCCAGCCGCGTCAGTCGCTCGTCGGGAACGGTGATGACGCCCACGTTGGGTTCAATCGTACAAAAAGGAAAGTTGGCTGCCTGAGCCTTCGCGCTCGACAGACAATTAAACAGCGTAGACTTGCCCACATTGGGCAGTCCCACAATACCACATTTCAATGCCATATTATCTTATTTCTAATTTATATTCATAATAATGCTGCACACGCCCTGCGGATGTCCATCAAGCGGTTTACCAACGACGGCTTCTGGCGTGAGAGGGCCATGTTGTAGCGGTTTTGCATGTTGATGAGCATATCGGGGTTGATGCCCAGGGCAGCTTCAATCATTAGGGCAAAGTCCGTTGACACCGGACGCTTTCCGTTCAGTATTTCGTTCAGCTGAGTGTAGGGAACATTCAGCAGTTCCGCCATTTTCTTTTGCGAGATACCACGGCTTTCCAGTTCTTCTTTCAGTACATCGCCGGGATGTGTAGGTAATCTGTTGTCCATAATCGTCTGCTATTGATAATGGTTTGTTATATCTGAAATCATGCAAATGGTCATCACTGCTTCCTGGTTCTCCTGTCGGATTCTGAAGATGAGCCGGTAGTGGTAGTCCACGCGAATGGAGTAGTATCCGTTTTCGAGAGATTCGAAATTCAGCGAATGGAAAGCAAAGAGGTCCTCAATACGTGTAGCGCCCATCAGTGTATCTATACGCTTTTGGTATTTCTGCACCACAGCTGGCTGGAATCTGTATTTCTTGTTCTTGCATTTGCCTTTCTCATAAAGCTCCTGCAAAAACTCATGTTCAAATTCAATGACCGTTTCTTTAATTTTGCTGCAAAAGTACAATAAAAAACTGGAATTCACAAATTTAGTGAATTTTTTCTGCGTCTCAGCGGGAAGCGCCTGCCGTAGGTGAGCATGCGCCAGAGCCATTCCAGCGGGCCAAACTGGCAGAGATGGAGCCACAGGGCGCTGAAGCATATCTGGAAAAGGAACACAATGATGGCGAGCACTTCGGCGATATAGAGCGGGATGTCGGCTCCCATGCCCAGGCCGATGCCGTAGAACAGCAGGGCACCGCAGACGGACTGCGACAGGTAGTTGGTCAGCGCCATGCGGCCGGGATAGGCCAGTGCGGGCCACAGTTTGTTTTTCGGGAACCGGCGATAGAGTAGGGCGAGGCCGGCGGTGTACATCAGTCCCGTGGGGTAGACGCTGGCGACGTAGAGCACGCTGTATACAACACCGTCCCAATGGTGGCCTGGGGTGTGGCCGTAGGCATGGAGAAACGAGCTGGGAATGCCTATGGCAGCAGAGATGAGAAGGACGGTTATCAGCTTTCTGGCATCGGGCGTGGCCTCCTTAGATGCCCAAAGGTAGAGGCGCCGACGGCCAATGTAATAGCCGAAGAGAAAGAGTCCGAGCACCTTGAAATAGCGATTGCCTGCGACAAACTCCCACATGCGCTCCACGGCTCCCTGAACGAGGAAGGCGAACATCTCAGGATAGCTGTGGGCATCGCGCAGCCATGTGCCGAAGTTCTCCTCGTTGATGCCCATTTCGTTGGCACATCGCCACCACGCATCGTACAGATATTGCGGCAAAGGACGGTCGGAAAGGTCGCGGAAAAGGTCGATTCCCACGGGCAGAAGCAGGAAGAACAGCGACCAGCAGAGCAGCTGGCGGTCTGTGCAACGACGGAACAGGGGCAGCAGCATACCCATCAGTGCGTAGAGCAACAGGATGTCGCC
>CAMOTI010000159.1 GCA_946625675.1 uncultured Prevotellaceae bacterium
GGCGGCGAGGCTGACGATAGCGAGCGTCCATCCGATACCCGATCCGAGCGCGTAGGCCACGCAGTCGCCCACACCTCCGATGAACTGAGTGGACTCAGGCTCGAGGTTGATGCGCTGCTGCATGAACAGCGATGCGCCCATGATGGCGCAGTTCACGGCAATCAGAGGGAGGAATATACCGAGGGCTGCATAGAGCGAAGGAGAGAATTTCTCCACGATCATCTCCACGAGCTGCACCATGGCGGCAATCACGGCAATGAAGAGGATGAAGCTGAGGAAAGTGAGGTCCACGCCGAGGATTCCCTCAGCTGCGAGCACCTTCGTCTGCAGCAGATAGTCCACAGGGACCGTGATGAGGAGCACGAACGTGACAGCGATGCCGAGTCCGAGCGAAGTCTTCACAGTCTTGGATACAGCAAGATAAGAGCACATACCCAAGAAGAACGCGAAGATCATGTTGTCGACGAAAATCGAGCGAACAAATAAACTAAAGAAATGTTCCATAATTTTTACGTTTTTTACTTAGTTATGTGATTACTGTATTTTGTCCTTGTTGTAGGCACGGTGTGCCCAAATCACGCATGCGAGCAGGATGAGCGCCATGGCCGGCATGGTCATCATACCGTTGTGGAGGTATCCGCCGCCGTTGTCGAGCAGCCAGGAGTCCGGAATGATCTGGAATCCGAAGATGGAGCCGAAACCGAGCAGCTCACGCACGAAGCCGACGATGACGAGGATGATGGCATAGCCCAGTCCGTTGGCGATACCGTCGAGGAACGACTCCCACGGACCGTTCATCATGGCGAAGGCCTCAAGGCGTCCCATGAGGATACAGTTGGTGATGATCAGTCCCACATAGACAGAGAGCTGTACGCTCACGTCGTAGACGTATGCTTTCAGGATGTTGCTCACGATAGTCACGAGCGCTGCAACCACGACGAGCTGTACGATGATACGGATACGGTTCGGGATGGTCTTGCGGATGAGAGATATGATCACGTTAGAGAAAGCCGTGATGACCGTCACGCTCAGTCCCATGACGATGGCAGGCTTGAGTTGCGATGTCACAGCGAGTGCGGAGCAGATGCCAAGCACCTGAACAGCAATCGGGTTGTTCAGGTTGAGAGGGCTTTTGAATACTTCGCCATTCTCCTTTGAAAATAATTTACCCATATTCTTTGTCCTCCTTTATTTTTTTAGATTATCAAGGATGTCGGCATACATGCCTAAGCCTTTCTTTATCATTTCATCTACACCATTTGAAGTCAGAGTGGCTCCGGTGATGCCGTTCACGTAGTTGTCGGGAGAAATCTTGCCTTCCTTGCCCTTCTTCACCACGCTCAGCGCAACATCGGAAGCGCCGCCAGCATGAACTTTCTTGCCCTTGAAGCTGTCCTGGAACCATTTCTCCGTGATGCGTGCGCCAAGGCCGGCGGTCTCGCTCTCATGAGAGAAATAAGTGCCATAGACGGTCTCGCAGTCGTCGTCCAAAGCCACATAGCCCCAGATTCCGCCCCACAGGCCGGCTCCGGTCATCGGAACCACATACTTGGTCTGGCCGTCAACCTCAGCCACATAGAACGGGCGGTTGGATTCTGACATGTCCTTGTTTGCAACGGCAAATCCGCCATTATCCTGCTTTTCTGCCACGGTCTTGCCGTAAATCGGGTCAGCCTTCACCATTTCGTTGTATTTTCCCTCAACGTCATAGTCTGAGCCTTTCTCGATTCCGAGCGCGGCCAGGATCTGGCTTTTCTTGTCGTTGTCCTCGTTTGCCTTCTGAGTAGGGCCGAGAACCTGTGCGACGAAAGCGAGCAGGAATGCCACGATGATCACCATGATGGAAGCATATATGATAGTATATGCATTACCGTTTGTATTCAGTTTTCCCATAGCTTAGTCCTCCTTCACTTTTATGGCACGCTTGGCGCGCTTGTTAATATTGCTCTGAACCACGCAGTAGTCGATGAGCGGAGCGAACACGTTCATCAACAGGATGGCCAGCATCATGCCCTCCGGGTATCCGGGATTGAGCACACGGATGATGACGGCCATGACGCCGATGAGGAATCCGTAGATCCACTTACCGCACTCAGTACGTGCAGAGGTGACAGGGTCGGTGGCCATGAACACTGCACCGAAGCAGAAACCACCCACCGTGAGGTGCTCGTACCACTCGAAGTTATCAGTCACCTTGTCCTTGAAGATGAACGCCATGAGCGCACCACCTACGAACACGCTGAGCATCGTCTTCCAGCTGGCCACACCAGTGACGAGCAGCAGGCAGGCACCCAGTGCGATGGCGATGACGCTGGTCTCACCGATGGAACCTGGCATCACACCCGTGATGGTGTCCATGAAAGAAGTGGAAACAGGGTCGCCTGCTGCTATCTGTCCGAGAGGAGTGGCGGCGGTGTAAGAGTCCACGTTACCGCTCACGCCAGTGATGCAGTCCATGTAGTTCTGGTTCACCCACACCTTGTCGCCCGACATGGTAGATGGATAAGAGAAGAAGAGGAACGCGCGCGTGACGAGCGCCACGTTAAAGATGTTCATTCCTGTTCCGCCAAACACTTCTTTCGCGAAGATGACAGCGAAAGCAGTGGCTATGGCGATGATCCACAGCGGGCAGTTGATTGGCACGATCATCGGAATGAGAATACCGCTGACAAGGAATCCCTCATGGATTTCCTCGTTCTTCCACTGTGCCACAGTGAACTCGATTCCGAGTCCGACGAGATAGCTGACCACGATTTTCGGCAGTACGGCAGCCAAGCCGTAGAAGAAGCTGCTCCAGAATGCAGGATCCTGCTCGCCATTGGCGATATAGTGCCAGTGTCCTACGTTCCACATTCCGAAGAGCAGTGCCGGGGTCAGTGCGATCACAACAAACGACATGATGCGCTTGGAGTCGATGGCATCATGGATATGAGCTCCTTTGGCCTTGGCCGTGTCGTTGGGGACGTACATGAACGTCTCGAAACCGTCGAACACCGACCGGAAAGCGTGGAGCTTCCCGCCTTCCTGAAACGAAGGCTTGATCTTGTCGAGAAATTTTCTTAAACCCATTATTGTTATTTACGATTTACAAATTTACGATTTACGATTTATTTAGAAAATCTTTCATTTTACCTCTGTTCCGTTTTGCGGGAAGAAGGCATGGTCGTTAGTCGCAAATTTGTTGTTATTATTTCCATGAATTATGCATTTTCCTTGCGGAGCATGTCGAGACCCTCGCGTACGATGCGCTGCAACTCGAGCTTCGAGCTGTCTACGAACTCGGCCATGGCGAAGTCTTCAGGTGCCACCTCATAGATGCCCAGCGCCTCCATGCGGTCGATGTCGCCGGCGATGATGGCCTTGACGAGCTGCTCAGGGAAGATGTCCATCGGAAAGACGCTGTCGTACTCGCCCGACATGATCATGTGGCGGTAGCCGCCCTTGATTCGTGCGTCGCAAACATATTCCTTCTTCTTGCCCATGAGCCATGAGAAGTAGGTGCGGCTGGAAGAGAACTGCTTGAATCTCGGCATGATCCAACCGAATGCCTCGTCAGCGTCGTCGCCCTCAGGAATTGCAGTCACCTCGGTGGTGTGCGCCATGAGGAAGTTGTCAAGTTCTGTCTTCGTGCCGGTGAGCGGGTTGCCGTCGATAAGGCGTACTTTCTTCTCGCTCTTCACGTTGCCGTCGAGGATGTCGCCGATACGCTGTCCTACCCTCACCTTGGCGTATGCAGGTTTTTGGATCTCACTGCCTGCCACGGCGATGATGCGTGAGAAATCCACTTTACCCGTCATCACCACTTTACCGATGAAGATCAGCTCCTCAGGGCCGATGGTCCACACCACTTCACCTTTGTTCACAGGATTGAGATGGTTGATCTGCACTCCAACGTTGCCGGCAGGGCATTTTCCGTCGAAGACTGTCACCTTTGCGTTCTCAGCTTTCAGGATGGCCACTGCAGCGCCACGTTTCGCGCCAAGATAGACCGGAGCTATCTTTGCCAATGCGTCGATACCTGCCTGGAATGCGGCCTCGTTGCCCTTGAGCGCCACCTCGAAGTCGGCTGCCAGCGGCATGTCGCAGAAAGTAGAGCAGAAGATGGCCTTCGGCTTGTCCTCAGGATTAGCCACAACGGCATAGGGACGCTGGTTGATGTAGGCAAAGAGCCCTGCTTCAAGCAGCAGGCGCATCACGTCGTCCGACGTTGCCTTCGCCAGGTCCAACTTGCCAAAGTCGGCATAGCTCTGGGTGGCGTCAGCCTCAACCTGAATGCTCAACACCTTGCGGCGGTCACCCCTTGCCACAGCGACTACCTTACCGCTGACTGGAGAGGTGAACTTCACTTCCGGATGCAGCTTGTCTACGAACAAGGCATCCCCGGCCTTGACCGTCTCTCCTTCTTTCACAACCACTTTCGGCTTCACACCCACGAAAGCGTCTGGAACGAGTCCGTAGACTTTCGATGACTTGGGCACCGTGATTTCCGACGATGGTTTTCCAACGAGATTGACCGTCAGGCCTTTCTTAAGTTTGATTACATTCGCCATAAATTAAAAATTATGATTTTTTGGTATACTTTTTTCTTTCCACATGAATGAAAGTGCAAAGTTACAAAATAAAAAGAAGAATAAGAAAGGAAAAAGGATAATTTTTAAAAAATGCAAAAAAATTGAGGGGTGAAAAGGAGTATTTAAATGAAGAATCATTTATAGCGGAACGAGACACATAGCGCAAATGCAGAAGTGCATTCGTCAAGAAAAGTGTGGAAAACAAGCCAACTTTCGTCAAGAAAAATGTGAAGAACGGGCTAACATTCGTCAAAAAAAGTGTGGAATACAAGTAATTATTCATCAATAAAAGTGTAGAAAATATACAATTATTCGTCAAGAAAAGTGTAAAAAATTTTGTTATTTAGTTACAAATTAGTAACTTTGCAAAAAACAAAAAAACGTAAAGAAATGAAGCGGAAATTATACGAAGATTTAATTAAATGGAAAGACAGCAAGAATCGCAAGCCATTGATACTGGAAGGCGCAAGGCAAGTGGGGAAAACCTGGCTGTTAAAAGAATTCGGAAAGAAAGAATATAAGAACATGGTATATGTCAACTGTTCCGACAATTCTTTCGCCAAAGAGCTTTTCAAGGAAGACCTCCTTCCCCAACGCATCATACGTGATTTGGAGGCATACTCAGCCGAACGGATCAAGGAAGAAAAGACCTTGATATTCTTCGACGAGATTCAAGAGTCTCCCTACGGCATCACCAGTTTAAAATATTTCTGTGAAAAGGCACCTCAGTATCACGTCGTTGTAGCCGGCTCACTGTTAGGGGTCACACATCGCCCGGGAGAATCCTATCCCGTAGGGAAAGTGGACCTTCTGCGTCTTCACCCCATGACATTTGAGGAATTTCTTTGGGCCAAAGAAGAAATCCCACTCAGCGAGGCAATCCACAACTGCGAATGGGACGTAGTGGAGGCAACCAAGTCGAAATGTCAGAATCTTCTCAGGGAATATTATTTTGTAGGCGGAATGCCAGAGGCCGTACTTGCATTCGTCAGCAGGGGACACCTGATAGATATCCGCACCATCCAGCACAACATACTGCAGACATACATGAACGACATGGCCAAGCACGCAGGAAAAGACACGGAACGAGTAAGAATGGTTTGGCAGAGCATTCCAGGACAGATGGCCAAAGAAAACAAAAAATTCATATACGGGGCAGTGAAAAAAGGAGGCAGGGCGAAAGATTTCGAGACCGCCATCCAATGGCTGGTAGACGCCGGGCTTGTCTATAAGATTCATAAATGCAAGACCCCTATTGCTCCGCTTAAATTTTATGAGGATTTCGACGCTTTCAAACTATATATGTTGGATGTAGGGCTGCTGGGAGCACTCAGTCAGACTGACGCATTACAGATTCTCACTTCTAACAATATCTTCAGCTCTTATAAAGGAGCCTTCACGGAAAACTATGTTTTGGAGCAACTTATCGTCAACCAGAGACTGCCCATTTATTATTACAGCAAAGACAACTCACAAGTGGAAGTGGACTTTCTCATACAGGCAGGCGGGAAAGTCATCCCGATGGAGGTGAAAGCAGAAGAGAACGTGAAGAGTAAATCGTTGGCTCAGTTTGTAAAAGAAGATTTCGCACCAATGATGATGAAAGGGGTTAGATTCTCGATGAAGGGATATATAGACCAGACCTGGATGGAGAACATACCACTTTATTGCGCAGGCACTTACACACACCGTCTCGTGGACAAAAAAAACTAACGGCTCATAGACGGTTGTCTCCTGGCCAAAAACCGGTAGAAAAAGAGGACGACCGCTTCCATATAGCGGCGGAACCCCATGTCGTGAAGGCGCACGAACAACTCGTCCACCCGTGGCGTGGAGTCAGCACCATGGGGGACGAGCGTGTTGTCGATGTCGAAGATGAGCGCACGGCATACATTGTCGTATAGCCGTCGGTAATCTATTGAGAAGACATCTTCTACGTAGTCCGAAGGAAAGAAAATGCCAGTTTTCAGTTATCAGTTTTTTCAGCGGGAATTAGATGGAACAACGCCTGTGTCAGGATATTTCTGAGAGGGGCCGTACTCGTTGGTGCCTTTCTGACTGTCCGTGCAGTTGAACACAAGGAACATAATCCCGATGGCGATGGCAGCCAACACCATCACGACGATGACGAGGCCTGGGATGTTGAGCAACCCCGAATAGCCGTAGAACGCAGTCACGTCAATCCCCATCTTGATGTATTCCTCCCTGACTTCGGGTATGTTGACAATCACGAAAACCACCAAATATAGAAGTGCCACAATGCCAAACACGCCGGCAAGCACCTGAGTCCAGATCCAGTGACCGCTGCGTCCGATGTCGTGCAGACGTCGGCACTGAAGCGCGAGGTTGGGGATGAAAAACACCAACGAAATAAGATTGGACACCAAAGGCATTTGGAACATACTGACAACAAAGCCTACAATAAACTGGAAAAGCATGGCATACCAAAATTCCGAGCGACGCGAACGGCCCTCGAATGTGGCAAACTGGGAAAAGAAGAGCTTGATGCTGCCCACAAACCCCGGAGACGGACCAACTTGACCCTGAGGCATCTGGGGCATTCCGTTAGGCGGAGGATAGTCACCAGGATACTGACTTCCGGGCTGATAGCCCTGGTTCGGTTGAAAACCACCATATGGAGGCTGCTGGCCGCCACCCATATTGCCCTGAGGCTGCTGGCCGGGGGTTCCTCCCCACTGATTGTTATCACTCATAATATTATAGTTTTTGCAACAATTAATATCAAAATAAAAGCAAAGGTACAAAAAAAATGTAAATTATAAAGCAAAATCGCAAAATTGTTTGTATCTTTGCACTAATTTATGCCCAGCGCTGACAAAATGGTAGGATTCCTGCCGTTTTTTATGTCATGAAGGCATAGCAGCGCCAGAGCACAAGGACAACAGTGCAGCACTGCCAAAGAATGCATGACCACAAACTAAAAACATCCTTTTTATGAGACAACTTATCAACAGGTTTTTCCTTACAATGACGGTCGTTTTATCGCCATTGCTCGCATATGGACAAAGCGAACTCTATCCCCAGCATTTCAATCTGGAGGAAGTGACTCTGCTCGACTCGCCATTCAAGACAGCAATGGATATCAACGACAAGCTGCTGCTTGAATATGACGCCGACCGCCTGCTCGCGCCGTTTGTACGGGAGGCAGGACTGACGAAGAAAGCAGGGAAATACCAGAACTGGCTCAACGAGCATCCCAGCTTCTCAAACTGGGGACTCAGCAGCTGGTCGCTCGAAGGACATGTGGGAGGACACTACCTCACCGCACTCGCACTGGCCTATGCCGCCAGCGACGACACGACGGTGAAAACCAAGATGAAAGCACGCCTCGACTACATGCTCGACATCCTCAAAGACTGCCAGGATGCCTACAAGGGCAACACGGAGGGAATGGAAGGATTCATCGGCGGACAGCCCATCACCCAAATATGGACCGGACTATACGCCAACAACCTGCAGCCATTCAGACAGTACGGAGGATGGGTGCCGTTCTATTGTCAGCATAAGGTGCTGGCTGGACTGCGCGACGCATGGATCTACACGGGAAGCGAGTTGGCACGCGATTTGTACAAGGGTGTGTGCGACTGGGCTGTCAACGTGGTCAGCCATCTGAGCGACAGCGACATGCAGAACGTACTGGGATGGGAACACGGAGGAATGAACGAGACCCTCGTAGACGCAGCCACACTCTTCAACGACAGCCGATACCTGACGGCAGCCGTGAAATACAGCCACAGACAGATGCTCGACGGCATGCAGACGCTGAACAAGAGCTTCCTCGACGGGAAGCACGCCAACACCCAACTGCCAAAATACATCGGATTCGAACGAATCTACCAGGAATACGTGAGACGCGGACAAGGAGCCAGCGCAACGGCCTACAAGACGGCGGCACACAACTTCTGGAAAGACGTGGCAGAGAACCGCACCGTCTGCATCGGTGGCAACAGCGTGAGCGAACACTTCCAGTCGGCTGCCAACGGTGCTCAGTACATCAACAACCTGGAGGGACCCGAGAGCTGCAACACCAACAACATGATGAAGTTCTGCGAGTACCTCTTCGACGAGACACACGACGCACGCTATGTGGACTTCTACGAGAGCGCCATGCTGAACCACATACTCTCCACGCAGGACCCAAAGACTGGCGGATACGTCTATTTCACCACCCTGCGCCCTCAAAGCTACCGCATCTACTCCCAAGTGAACCAGGGAATGTGGTGCTGCGTGGGAACCGGCATGGAGAACCACTCAAAATACGGGCATTTCGTCTACACACACTCTGAGGACAACAGCAAGCTGTACGTCAACCTGTTCACGGCGTCTAAACTGAAGTCCGACCGCTTCGGACTCACACAGCAGACACGGTTCCCCTATGAGCAGGCGACCACCATCACCGTGGACAAGGGCGGACTGTTCACCCTCGCTATCCGACATCCCTCATGGGCAGGAAAAGCATTCAGCGTCAGCGTGAACGGAGCAGCCGTCAACACTGCCGTGCAAGAAGGCAAAGGCTCCTACGTGGAAATCAACCGCCAGTGGTCCGAGGGCGACGTGGTGGTGGTGACACTGCCTATGTCGCTCAGATACGAGGCATGCCCTAACTACACCGACTACATCGCATTCAAATACGGGCCGGTGCTGCTGGCAGCACAGACCACCGCCACCAGCCAGGCCAACGCCCAGACAAGCGGACTGAAATACGAGAGCCTGAAAAACGAATATGCAGGAGAAGGACGTATGGACCACTCTCCCGGCGCCATGGCATCCAGTCTCAGCCTCTCTTCGGCACCGCTGCTCATCGGAGAGCGCAGCGACGTGCTCAGCCGCATCACCACTCTCGACGACAGCCCGTCGACACTCACATTCGACATCGACGCATCCAGCGACAAGAGCACGGGAGGATGGACCACACTGAAGCTCGTACCGTTCTACACCATACACCATGCACGCTACCAATGCTACTGGTATCAGCAGACGGAGGACGGCTATGCACAGAGCGACATGGGAAAGGCTGACGCAGCCGCAGCCGCCCTCAAGGCAAGGACTATCGACTTTGTCGCCACAGGCGAACAGCAAAGCGAGGCAGGGCACGACGCCCTGTACAAGAACTCGTCGTACGGAAACTACCAGAACGAAACCTACCGCGACTGCTCGTCGGGAGGATTCATACAATACACACTGGCCAATCCCGACCACCTGACCGACAGTCTGTCGGTGATGTGCCGGTTCACAACAGCTGACAAAGACCGCATCTGCAACATCTACATCGACGGCCAGCTGCTCGTGGAAAGCTACAAAGTGCCGTCCTCAGTGAAGGGAGCCGACAGCAACGGATTCTATAATGTGGAGTTCGAACTGCCAAAATCCTTCCTGACCGACAAGGACGGAAACGTGAAAGAGAAGCTGGTGTTCAAAATCGAGCCGGCTGGCAGCTACCTCGCACCCGGACTCTACTACCTCAGGCTGATGAGAGGATACGACAACAAGGCCTACGTCTTTCGGGCACCCGATTGGGTGACGGGCGACGCAGGCCGTGTCGCACAAAACAGAATCAGTTACGACACGGCGCAGAACACCATCACCATCAAAGCGACAGGCGACAACAACGTTTGCCTGTCGCTTGATTATAATAACTGCGAATACTACGTGGACAGCAAGTTGAAATACCTGCTGGTGCGCGGAAGCAAGCTGAACACAAGCAGCAAGAAAAGCTACCTCTGGTGGCTCAACGGCGTGAACAAAGGGAGCAGCGTGGAGCCCTCGTTCAAAGGAACCACCGACGAGGGCGAACAGGTGGTGGCTTGGAAGCTGAGCGACACCAACCTCGACGCCAACTGCCAGGGCGACAGATGGAGCGTGTGCCAGGGAATGACCATCTTCGGACTGACAGCGCGGAGCGGCACCGCTGTCATCAGCGATATCACCTTCGTGGAGTCCGTGGAAGACTACATGGAAAGTCTGAAACTGACAGTCGGCGACGTCAATGAGGACAAGACCGTTGACATCAGCGACATCGTGGCCGTCATCAACCACATCGCCGGGACAAACACATACAGATATGCCGACGTCAATGGCGACAAGAACGTGGACATCAGCGACATCGTCGCCATCATCAACATCATCGCAAAAAATTAGAAAAAGCCCCGGAATATCCAGAATATCCGGAATCTCCGGGAAACACCCCAGCATACACAAATCATAAAAAATACAAAATGGCAAGAAAAAGATTATTATTAGGAGACGAGGCAATAGCCCTGGGAGCGCTCCACGCCGGCCTCTCCGGCGTATACGCTTATCCCGGCACTCCCTCCACCGAAATCACTGAGTTTATACAGGCCGACCCGCTGGCCAAAGAGCGGAAAGTACACAGCCGCTGGTGCACCAACGAGAAGACCGCCATGGAGGCTGCTCTCGGAATGTCGTTCATGGGCAAGCGCGCCCTTGTCTGCATGAAGCACGTTGGCCTGAACGTATGTGCCGACCCGTTCGTAAATTCCGGAATCACCGGTGTCAACGGAGGCGTGGTGGTGCTCGTGGCCGACGACCCGTCCATGCACTCATCGCAGGACGAGCAGGACAGCCGGTTCTATGGCAAGTTTGCCATGATTCCCACATTCGAGCCCAGCTCACAGCAGGAAGCCTATGACATGATGGCCGTGGCATTCGACTACTCAGAGCAGCAGAAACTGCCCGTTCTGATGCGCGTGGTGACACGCATGGCTCACTCGCGCGCCGCTGTCACAATAGCCGACGAGCCACGTGAGGAGAACGAGCTGAACTACAACGCAGAGGCCAGCCACTGGGTGCTGCTGCCGGCCAACGCCCGCAAACGCAACGTGGCCCTCACCAGCCAGCAGGCACAACTGGAGACTGACGCATGCAACTCAGAATACAACCGCTACGTGGAAGGGACAGACAAGTCCATGGGCATCATCGCAAGCGGAATCGCCTTCAACTACGTGAACGAGTGCTTCCCGCAAGGCTGCCCCTACCCCATCCTGAAAATCTCGCAATATCCACTGCCAAAGTCACTTGTCCGCCGTATGTGCGACGAATGCGAGAGCGTGCTTGTCGTTGAGGACGGACAGCCCTTCATCGAGGACATGCTGCGCGGCGTGATGGACGGTAACACCGTCGTAAAAGGACGCCTGACCGGAGAACTGCCACGCACAGGCGAGCTCACCCCGGACGTTGTGAAGGCAGCACTCGGACTGCCGTCCGACGAGACATACGATCCATGCCCGGACGTAGTACCACGTCCGCCGGCCCTGTGCCAGGGATGCGGACACCGCGACGTGTACACCGCACTCAACAAAGTGTTGCTGGACTATGAGAACCCACGGGTATTCGGAGATATCGGCTGCTATACACTCGGATTCCTTCCACCGTTCCATGCCATTCATTCGTGCGTCGACATGGGCGCGAGCATCACGATGGCAAAAGGTGCCGCAGATGCAGGACAGTGGCCTGCAGTGGCTGTCATCGGAGACTCCACTTTCACACACAGCGGCATGACCGGACTGCTCGACGCCATCAACGAGAACGCCAACATCACAGTCATCATCAGCGATAACCTGACCACTGGCATGACCGGAGGACAGGACTCTGCAGGAACGAACAAGTTCGAGGCCATTTGCCGGGGACTGGGACTGAGCGACGACCATCTGCACGTGGTGGTGCCGCTGCCCAAGAACATGGAAGAGATCACACGCATCATCAAGCAGGAAATCGAATACAACGGCACATCCGTCATCATCCCGCGCCGTGAGTGCATACAGACCTTCCAACGCCACCTCAAACAAAAGAAAAACAAACAATAACCATAACAGCCCGGAATGTCCGGACAATCTGGAATCTCCAGGCTTCCGGAATTTCCGGACAAGCCGGATAATCCGGAATAAAAAAAAACGAAAACGCATGAAATCAGACATCATATTATGCGGCGTGGGCGGCCAAGGCATACTCTCTATCGCCACGGTCATCGGAGAAGCCGCCATGAACGAGAACCTATATATCAAGCAGGCAGAGGTGCACGGCATGTCGCAGCGAGGAGGTGACGTGCAGAGCAACCTGCGCATCTCATCACAGCCCATCAACAGCGACCTCATCGCCAAAGGCGGCGCCGACGTCATCATATCCATGGAGCCGATGGAGGCTCTCCGCTATCTCCCCTATCTGAGCAAGCAGGGATGGATCATCACGTCGTCAACACCGTTCGTCAACATCCCGAACTACCCCGACATGGACAAGATCAACGCCGACCTCGACAAACTGCAAAATGTCATCAAGATTGACATCGAGAGCATGGCCAAGGAGAACAACATACCCCGCTCGGCCAACATCATCCTGCTCGGCGCAGCCCAGAAAGCGCTCGGCATCGAATACCACAAGCTGGAAGACGCCATACGAAGCATTTTCGGCCGCAAGGGCGAAGCGGTGGTGGAAGCCAACATCAAGGCGCTGGCACTGGGAAAAGCCATGCAGAAATAACTTTCTTAGTTTAATGTGGAATGTTGAAAGTTTAATGTTGAATGTGGAAAGTTTAAAGTTGAATGTGGAATGTTGAATGAGGAATGTTGAAATCCGCCCCATCAACCAACCCATCCGCATGGCACTCTAAACTCTCAACTCTAAACCCTCAACTCTAAACTCAAAAAAATGAAAACCCCTATAGACAAGGCATTGGTGGACGGAATCATCAGCGAGCTGGGCATCCAGGACTTCGCAAAAGCCACCATACGAGAGGTGAAACTGACTGCGTCGATTGCTGAGAAGAAGTC
>CAMOTI010000160.1 GCA_946625675.1 uncultured Prevotellaceae bacterium
TGCGAAGATACATAAAAATTTGATATTAATAAATTTTCTTCATAAAAAATTGCTAAATTTGCACAAATTATTCTTTAATTCGATGAAAATGATGAAAAATTCCCCTCTTTTATTTCTATTAACGCTTCTTTTTACCCTTTTTTGTTCTTGTGAAAATAAAAAAGTAAATCAGATTCCTAAGAACGAGACAAATACCGACAGCATTGTGTCAGAACGTAAAATTGTGAGGAGAGATATTCCTGTCACCATGGATTTTTTTCAAATCACGAACCTCAGTTCGGCCAACGTTGTTTTCACGAACGGTCCGTTCAAAGTGTATGAGGAAGGGGACTCCGCGCATTTGAATACTGTAGGGTATCAGTTCGATGGAGGAGTACTTACAATTACAACTCCTATGGAGGCGAACAACGACATGGCATCTTTCTCAAGTAACGAGGCACTTAAGGTGCATGTGTCATGCCCCGAACTCAAGACCGTGGCTCTCTGTGCGACGGGCGGATTTGAATGTCACGACACCCTACGTACGGACTTCTTCCAGATGGGAGGTCTCGTGAAAGGACAGATTGATATGGATTATCTCATTGCGGACAAGGTCAGATATGAAAGTAACGGCAGCACCGTTCTCAACATCGGCAAGGTGCAATGCGACGAGTGTGTGGTCATCTCCACGGGTGATGGCTTGCTGAACTTGGATGTCGATGCGAGGAAGAACGGCTATTTCGACGTCAAGAACAATAGTATGCTGAACGCTACTGTGAAGTCCCCTCTTGTAGAGGGACTTATCGAAACGAATAATGTGGTCAACATGAATGTTCAGACGGACGACCTTCAGCTTAGTGTCCTGGGTGGGACGGTCAATCTCTCAGGAAAAGCGGTTAAGCAGAACATCAAAAAAGGACAGCTTGCCACTGTCAACAATGCTCTGAATTAAGTCTGAGACAAGACATATATTTTGCCTTCTCACCTTATGCGATGATTACGCATACGAATGCATTCCACCAAGGAAGTAATTCACGCCGAAATAGGTCATCAGGATGGTGAGGAATGCAAGTGTCATGAACGTGTGATACACCATCGGACGGCGTAACGCTGGGATGCTGTTGTCGTGCACGGCAACAGCATAGACCATCAGGGTAATCAATGCCCACGTCTCCTTCGGATCCCAGCTCCAATATGTGGCCCAGGAGATGTTGGCCCATATTGCGCCGATGAAAATGCCGAAGCCAAGGGCGGTCAGAGAGGGATAAAGAAAGAGTTGTGACAGTCTTTGCAGTGAAATGAGCTGGTCGGTCAGGCCAGGTGCTGCCTTTCCTCGAAACAGGCGAATCAGCATGCTCGTTAAACCGCAGATGAAGGTCAACGACAGTAATGCATACGCCATCATGATGATACTAACGTGGATTGTCAGCAGGGGTGACGACAAGACGGGCATCAGATGGGTTATTTGTGGATCCATCTGGGATATGTGGCTTACTAATAGGAAAAATCCGGACAATAGGAAGCCAAAAGTCAATATAATCGGAAAACGCCTGAAAAGTAGCAGGGACACCAGCAAGATCATCCATGCCATCACCAGCATCGTCTCATAGCCGTTCGACATCGGAATGGTGCCACGGATATGCCAGCGGAGTGCCAGGCAGAAGGTCAGTGCCAGTAAGCTTAACAGCAGGATCAGGGCTTGAAAAAGAAGCGGACGGGATATCTTTGAACCCCTTTGGCTCATAATCACAGAGTTGCTGGAAGACTCTTTTCCTCGACGCGTCATTTGCCATATCATATAGAAAAGACAAAGGAATCCCATCGTAAGGTTAAGCATGAACAAGACAGTGGCAAACGGAAAACCATTGTATATGTACTCTGCATGCAACCGGGATGACGAGGGGATGGAATTGCCGCCAAAGGTATATTGATATTTCCCCAATTTTTTAATTCCTTCAGACAATGCGGCGTGGTCTCCCTTTTGGGCGGCATTGCCTAACAACGGAAGGATTTCATGCATATATGCTTTGCGACTTTCGTCCATGTAGGAGGGAAACTGGTCTACGGCGCTGAACCATGCAGTCGTTCCATCTTTGGTGTAGGGGAAAATTTTCAATGGACTGAACTTCCGTAGTTCCATCACAAGCCCTACCTTGTCGTCCAGTTTGCTCACCCCTTCGTGGAATTTGTCGGTCAGGCCGTTGTAGTATTCCATCATGAACGGACCTAAAGCATAGCCGCTCTTGCCGCCATGGCTGAATAAGTCTTCTATGCTGCAATAGGCGTCCAGTCCAAGGCGCTCACGGACTATACCGTCTTTCACTTTTATGATCTTTTCCTTCTTCCACTCATCATACCAGAACATAAAGCCGGTCAGCACCTGCTCTGCGCTATATCCGGCATAGCTCCGCTTGCCATACAGTTTCTTTACGAAGTCCAAGGCGTATGTCTGAACGGGGCAGACACGGTCGTTATACACCATGTTCAGGCGGCCGAACGACTTGGCAATCTCCAGGGGCAGTACGCTTGCGGCATGAGCAGTGCCAGTATGCATCACAAGCACCAATAGCATTATATAAAATATGTGATGTTTCTTCATTTTTTAGTAGAGACGCGCCGTGGCGCGTCTTGTAACTTTAAATGTCCAACAAAGCGGATTATATTTACCCTGATACCCAAATATCTTGATACCCTATATTTTCAAATTGAAAAATGTCCAAATAAATGGTAAATCCTTAAATTAAATCATAAATCACATCGTTATTTGACGGATCACCTGACGGTATTTCCCTTTCGGGGCAAGCAAAATCCATATCAGGCCTATGAACAGCAGCGCATATCCGATATAGGTCACCGTGATTCCGTATGGGTCGCTGTTCAGACTCAGATACGAACCTTTCTCGTCCTCGTCATAGGAGGCTTGGTATAGTCTCGTGTTATTATGACTGTATATGTTGTTCATCGACACCTCTCCCTGTATGCTGTCATTCTCGCTCGTGTAAATCGTGAAGCGCGATACGTAGTCTGCGGCCGCATCAGTCCCTTCGTGTCTCTTCACCTCAAAATGGGTCAGCATGATGCTGAAGGGTAGGGGAAGCCTGACAGACTCCCCGTCGGACGACTGGGCGGAAAAGCTGGTCGTTAGCTCGCCTTTTCGCAAATGAATCATCCCGCTCTTCGACGTGAGATGCGTGAGCAGCGCTCCTGCAAGTATCACAATAAAGGAAAGGTGCAGTGTCATCATTGACAAGCGCTTCACACGGCGCCACAAGATGTAGAAGATGCTGAGGGCTACAAGGACGGCCCATAGTACAATCATCCACCAGGAGCCGTAGATGTGGGTGGAGACATACTCGCTGCCGTGGTATTTCTCTATGATTGTGGCGCTGCCAAGGCTCACGATGATAATGATATAAACTGTAAATAGGATTTTTTTTAGCATACTGTCTTGGGGCTTGATTCTCTTCCTTTTGCAAATTTACGCATATTATATGAAAAAGACAACTGGAACAGTGTTTTTGTTGCTGTCCCAGATGTCTTTTTATCTTCTTTTATAATTAAATAGACTGTATGAACTTCACAACGGCGTCACGGTCTTCCTTGCTCAAGTTGTAGAACTTCACGGTTGATGCGTAGGCGTCGGACTGCTTGCTGTAACCATGCCACATGATGGCTTCGATTTCGTTTCGGGCGCGGCAGTCATGCAGACGGTCCTCTGCGCCGGTCAGAAGCAGCGAGAGGCCTCGACCCCAAAGCGGAGTGGTGCGGCACCAGCCCGTCCTGATGTCGTTCTCCATGAACAGACGGTGTTGAACCATGTCGGTGTATGGCCAGATAGTCTGGTTGGGATATTGGGGCAGTACGCTGTTGGCGTCGGCGCCAATGCTGGATGCATAGGCCTTGATGCTGTTGTCAACCCAGTAGTTGTCCCCCTTTGTCTTCCACGACGGACGGTGGCAGCTTGTACAGCCTATCTGGGTGAACACCGTCTTGCCGCGCTGTACGGTGGCATCGTCGAGGTTGCGGGCTGCCGGAACAGCCAGGCCGCGGTGCCATACCATGAAGTCGTAATAGTCGCGGTCGGACATCTCCTCCTCACCGTTGTAAGGGGCACCGTTCAGCAGGTACTTCTCAAACGTGGAGGCTTTTGACGCGTTGTTCGCACTCAATATCTCATTCACACGAGCACTGATACCTTCCTTCGTGCCGTCGGCATAGTAGGGATAGAGTAGGGAGGTCTGGTCGTTGCCGTTCGCCTGGATATAGGATATCACTTCATCGTCTTCCGACATCGCCTTGGCCCAGGCGGGTGTGCTGTAGAGATAATGGCGGTCGGAACGGGTCACGTTCGTGATGTTCCAGATGGCATTCGCTCCGGCGCCGTCCTGCAACGAGGCGCGGGTCATGGCGTAGGTGAACTTCTTGATTCGCTTCTCACCGTCTGCCAGGGTGTAATAAGCACCGGCGGCCCAGTCGTTGGCGTCTTTGTCCCACATGTTGGGGTTCAGCTCTACAAAGGCTGACTCTTTCTGGTACTGCTCTTTCATGTCGTCGGTGTCGATGGCGTCAAGCAGGCCGGTGCCATAGATGCCGATCGTGCTCTCAAGGCGTACCTCGTAGTTCGTTGGCTGAGGGTTCGTGTTGAAAGCGGTCTGGGGAATCGTAATCTCAGGATAGATGAGGGAATAGCTCTCGCCGTCGGGGAACTGCATCGGAAGACCGCTGGGCATGGACTTCACTTCCAGCCACTGCAGGTCAATCTGTTCTTCGTCGATCGGGGCTTTGAAAGGGGACATGGCTTTGGTCTGGGGCATGCCCGTCACCTCTGAGATATAGCCGCTGGCGTTGGTCGTATAGCGGACACCGTCAGATGTGTAGGCTTCTACGGGGTGATAGACCACGAGCAGGTAGCCGTTGCCGAAATCGTTAGCACGGTAGCGGGTCATTCGCTTCCCGTGTCCGTAACTCGGATGGCAGTAGATACAGCTGTTGCGCACCCATGCCGGACCCAGACCCTTACGTGGGGCTTCAGTGAAGGTGTACAGGTGCTCAAAGTTGTCCTCGCCTTTTTTGAAGCTGGCGTCAAGGCCCATCTCGCTCACAGGGGTCGTCGGAGCTGAGTAGCTTGCGTTTGTGGTCGTGCCGAGCTCACCGCCCGGATACCACTCGGATGCCGTGAACACGTCATTGCCTTTGCCAAATGCACTCTCTTCGGTCACCAGGTTCTCGTTCGACGGCTTGTCATCGTCGGAACAGGATACCAGAAGGCTGCTTGCTGCAATGCCCAGCATCATAATTTTCATTGTTCTTTTCATAACCATATCATTTGTTTTTATAACCCATAATGCGTCCCGTATGTTCATACAGGGCGCAAGATGGATTTGTTAATACTTTCAATGTCATGCATGTCTTCGCGAATTTCCGCGCGGCAGGGAAGATGAAATCAATCCTCGTATTCGCGCATCTCGCTGTCTTCGTAGGCCACTCCCCAGATCGTGCTCACGTATTTCACGAACGGTGCGGGCATCTCGCCGATCTTCTCAATGGCGTCCTCATAGGCGTCTTCTACGGCATTTCCACGGCTTGTGGAGTGGTCTGAGAAGAATTTGGAGAAGCTGTTGCTCACGCTTCTTCCGTTCAGGCTGCCCAGCCATACGTTACGCACTGAGCGGATGTTGTCCTGGAAGTCGGAGATGGAATTGTGGCTGAACGGAGACTCAACATAGGACACGTCTCCTGAGGAGAACGGGTTGGCGATCTTGGCGTTGCCTACCTCGTCGGTGATGCCTACGCAGCTGCCTTCGTCGGCCGACAGAAGCTGGGTGATGGCGTCCTTCAGGCTAGGGAACGTACTTATGCTGGTGTTGCCGGCGTTCTTCATGTTGTCACCGAAGGAATAGCCTTTCTGGGTTTTGTATTCCAGATCGGCGGATTTCACAAGCTCAACACGGCTGGCGTTGCTGCTGGTCTCGCCTTCCCATGCCACCTGAAGCTGGCAGGTACGTTGATAGAGCAACTCACAGATGCGCTGGGCATAAGCCAACTCGGATGCACCGCTCACGCGGGTGAAACCTTTGTAGGTGTCATTGCCCTGGAACTCGCTTACTGAACGGGGAGAACCGTTGCGGAACAGGATGAACTCCAATGCGTGGAAACCAAGGATACTGGCGTCGTCATATTCTTCATCGGTGAAATCCGTACGCCCGCTTGAGAGATAGCTGACCAGAAGGGTACGGTTCAGTGGCCATGAGTCTATCGTGGGGTCTACGTCGAAGTCGCTGGCGGCTCCACCAAGGAAGGCCTCACTCAGCTCCCAATGGTTACGGGCTTTCTTGAAGTCGGAGCATGCGTTGTTAATCGCACTCTGGGTCAGCGTGTTCACGTTCAGACCCTTCAGGTTGTTCAACAGCGACTCGGTGTCGTCTGCCAGGTTTGTGTAGGTCTTCACAATCACGTTGTCAACCACGTTGGCTACGATGCTTTTCAACTCGCTCTCATACTGATTTATCTGAGAACTGGCAATAGCATTGTTGGCCTGGGTCAAGGCGTCGGCAAGGAAATTGCAGGCATCGATGGCTTCACGGCCATATTTCCTGTCGGAATACTTGCTGTCGCTCTGTTCTTGTGTGCTCTTGTTGTCATCGTCATCACTGCAGGCAGTGAAACTCATACTGGCAGTCAATAAGGCTGCGGCGATAAGATAGTACTTTTTCATTGTTTTGCTTTTTTATGATTAATAAAACTTTTTTCTCTATCTGAAGAATCCTTCGTATGCTACGCCAACACTGAATGACGGCTCGTTGTTGTACTGGCTGCGAAGGAAGCGGTGGCTGTATTCTGCCTTGATGACGATGTTCTTGATCGGGAAATAATTCACACCGAAGGCCATGCGGTTCACTTTCGTGTAGTTGTAAGCTGTCCCCTTCGTTTTGGAGGCATAAGGATTATATGACTCATATCGGCCGAAAACATAAAGTTTCTGGTTGTCTGCGCGTAGGCTCTCTATCTGAGAGAAGACATCATAACCGGCCTCGATTCCAACTGCATACGCATTCTTGCTTACGAATGCGGAATGGTGGTAAGGCGACTTCGAATTCATACGGTTGTAGATATACTTCAGCTCCTCTGCGTCTCCTATGTATCCGTAGTCGGCCTGACCGCGTACTATCCAGTTGTGGGCATTATAGGTGAAGTCGAGTGCACCTATCGCTACTACACCCTTGTATTCTGCGTCTGTTCCGTTCTTGTTGTTGGGATAGCTGTTGCCGATGCTGTGGCCGTAATAGCCGCTCAGACCGATGCGAAGACCGGGGATGCCGTAGTAGTCACCACGGAGGGCACCGCCGTATTTGTTGGCTACGTCGAACTCCAGGGCTGAAGACGCACCTTTGTGAATCCATCCGGTGTTCGTGAAGTTATCGGCATTCAAGCCGGCAAGGAACTGGGCCTCGTAACGGAAGTCACCACTGCGGCCCCAGAAGCTGATTCCTGTCTGATGCCATGTCGAAGGCAATATCGTGTTTTCGCCTTCCGGACGATAGACCGTGAAAAAATTCAATGGCTCATGGTAGGCATTGTTCAAGCCTACGGGTACTACTATGTGACCTAAACGAAGGTTGGCTGCACGGGAAAAGCTTTTCTGAATCCAGAACTGCTCCAGCTCTACCTCGCCGCCTTTCTCAGTCTCTTGCTCCCACTCGCCGCCTTCCTCGTCTTCTTTCTCATAGGATACGCCGGTCCCGCCATGCTCAAACTCTATCTCTGTGCCGAACGACCAGCCTTTGCCAAAGTCATAGCCTAAATAAATCACTGCATGAGGTATGTCAAAACGGCCATGGCTTGGGTCGTTCTTGTGATCTTCCGGAGCGCTGTAACGGCTCACGTGGTCGCTATAGAAATTGCGGCCATAGACTACTTCACCATAACCACCGAAACTCAGTCTGTTGCCTAAGGCATGTTGCATCACGCTGTCGCCGGCGTTTACCTGGCCTTTCACTGTCATACTGGAGGTAATGGCAACGATGGCTCCAATTAATAATGTCTTGTTCATTTTCATTTTTTTATTATACGCGTATGTGCCGATTCTCGGCATTTGTCTTATTTTTTTTAGTCTCTGTGAAGACTCCTTTCTACAATCTTTTTTTCTGTTGCAAAGTTACGAATTATGGATTTTTAACGCAATACTCAAAATTCAGTATTTATTTGATGTTTCAATGCGTAAAATGGGTATTAATCGGGTGTTTTTTCTTGATTTATTGACCTCTTTTTACTAATTTTGCATCAATTTGTATAAGGAAGATGGTAAAAACTGGGTATGAATCCCACCAATTTTTTGAAATCTGTCTCCCGGACGGCGGATGGATATACTCTTTTCTTGTGATATAATTCAATTATTATGGAGAATATTATTATAGAATGTGTGCCCAACTTCTCTGTGGGGCAAGATTTGAACGCAATAGAAATGATAGCTCAGGCAATCAGGAATGTCAACGGGGTGAAACTCCTCCATATTGATCAGGGGGAGGCGGCCAACCGTACGGTCTTTACCTTTGCGGGTACTCCTGAAGGAGTGGTTGAAGCGGCTTTCCAGGCGGCGAAGACGGCTGCCGAGGTAATCGACATGAGATTTCAGCACGGCACCCATCCCCGTATCGGGGCTACCGATGTGCTCCCGCTTGTGCCTGTCGCTAATATCTCCCTTGAAGAGTGTGCAGATATGGCCAGAAAATTAGCTAAAAGAATGGCCGACGAATTGGGCATACCTTGTTATGCCTATGAGGCGGCGGCTTTCAAGCCGGAAAGAAGAAACCTGGCTGTTTGCAGGAGAGGGGAGTATGAGGCTCTCCACGATAAGTTGTACGATGAGAAGAGAAGGCCGGATTTCATGCCGACCGACTTTCCTTATGATGGTTCGGTCCCGGAATCTGTTCAACGTACTGGATGCTCTGTGGTAGGGGCACGTGACTTTCTTATTGCTGTTAATTTCAATCTTAATACAAAATCAACCGAAATTGCCAAGGAAATCGCATGCGATGTCAGGGAGAAAGGACGGCAGGCTACGGACAAGGTGACAGGAAAACCGTTTTTCGACGAAAACGGGAAAAAAATCATGATTCCGGGCGCCCTCAAGTCGGCTAAGGCTATCGGGTGGTACATCGATGAATATGGAATCGCACAGGTGTCCATGAACCTCACCAACATGAACGTCACTCCGCTTCATGTCGCTTTTGAGGAGGTGTCAACATGTGCCGAAAAGCGTGGGGTTAAGGTCACAGGAACGGAAATCATCGGCCTCGTACCGAAAAAGGCACTTGTGGAGGCTGGCTGCTATTTCCTTGAAAAGGCTGGAAAACCAATAAATCTCCCCGAATCGGAAATCATACAGTTTGCCATCACGTCCATGACCCTCGACGACCTCAAACCTTTCAATCCTAAAGAGAAAGTTATCGAATACCTCCTGTAAAGTTAGCCTTATATATGGAGCTTCCTCTCCGTGGCTATACTGATTTCCTTAGGTATTGAAAAAATCCCCAGGTTTCATCGCTGAAAACCTGGGGATTCATATTGATTATTTTATGAGCACTTTCTGAACGCTTCCGTCCGAACGGCGGATGATGTTCACGCCGCGTTGCAGACGTTCCTGACGTATGCCTCGAAGGTCATATATCTCTACCACCTTGCTCTGGCCGTTGCCCTGCACGTCAACAAGGTCAATGCCTGTGGAAGGAATCACTTTCCGCAATTTGCATTCTGCCAGCAGGTACTCATCAAAGAAGCCGTTGTTGCTCATGTTGATGAAGCTGATGACATATTTTCCGCTGCTCTCTATCTTGAATGGCAGCTCGTAGGTCACTGCTGATGAGATGTTCGCGCTCGTGTTTCCATTAGCGTTTGGCGTGGAGGTGTAGGTGTCAGAAGCGGCTACGACATTGTCATTGCCGTCTAATATCCTGGCCTGGTATTTCGGACTTTCTTTCCAGGCGGCCATCGTGAACGACAATACATATTCTCCTTCTTCCAGGTTCAGCGGATAGCCTGACAGGCGGCCATACTCTGCGCAGGTCTCACGCCAGTAGAGGGCCTTGCCCTGATAGCCGGTGAAACCGGAGAAAGTGCGGGCGCCGGAAGTATATGTGTTGGGATACTGGTGTGCGTCGTTGTTCTCCTGAACGCAACGCCATCCGGGAGGAAGGGTGCCTGACAGCACGGCGTTGAAGTCTAAGTTGTACACCAGGGTCATGTCGTTGAATATCGGAATCAAGGTGACGTTGTCGTCGGGCATCGTAAAGGTGTTGGTGTCGGATATCTCTACGCCACCATGCACGATTGTCCAGCCTTTCAGCTCATATCCGTTTTCTGTCTCTACCGTCAGACTCACTTCTTCACCCTCGGCGGCTTCGTCTACTGAGGCGGTTACTGTTCCATGCTCTGACTGCTGGATCGTAATCTGGTATTTCTCGTCCTCCACGTCGCTTGGACAATAATAGATATTGTCGATATATATGTTCAGACCGTTCAGGTTGGTCAGGATGATGGTGTTGTCGCCTGCTTTCAGGTTCGCCTCGTAGGTTGCGGTCTTCCATTCATTATTAGCAGTTTTCTCAAGCGAGATCAGTTTGCGGCTTCCGTTTATGGACAAAACCATACGTCCGGCTTTGGCTGTCGACATATAGCGAACGCCGATTCGGTAGGCACCGCCTTCTTTGATGTTCTGGACATGACGTAAGGCACCGTCTGTGTTCGTTCCCATGTCGGCAAAGCCGTTGCCGGCATGCCCATAGACGTTTGGATACCAGTTGTAGGGGTCGGTCACGCTGCTGCGGATGCTCTTGTAGTCCATGTCCTCGGCTTCTATCACGATCTTGCCGCGGAATTCTTCTGGCTGTTTAGGCAGGTCGGCGGTCAAAGGAGTGGTGTCAACGACATCGGTCTGAAGGTCGGTGCCATTGCCGCTGCAGTTGATGGTGACGTCAACTGGGCCGTTATGACGGACGCTGAGGGTGAACACAGAGTTCTCTGCGTCCCACTCCTTGCTGACGGTGACATTGGCGGCAGCGCGTTTCTTGAAGGTGTAGGTGGGCTCCGCTGTGCAGCCTTTCACGGCTATCTTGTCCACTACCGTGCTGGTTGAGTCGGAGCGGTAGTTGTTCAGATAGAAGTCTATGTGGTCGGAATATTCATGAACGATGCCGCTGCTCAGCTTGCCCCATGTCAATTCAAGCTCCTCACAGCTGTTGTACAGGAGGGGAATCGTGCCTGTCGCGGTTTTCTTCGAGTTCATGTAGGTGTAGGGGGTGTAGGTCACCAGCTGGTTCTTGTAGCGGTT
>CAMOTI010000161.1 GCA_946625675.1 uncultured Prevotellaceae bacterium
AGCAGAAACAGTGACGTTCGCCTGCGGCATGGTGAAAGTGTAGTCGTCAGCCACCGGCACGTCGATTTCCTCGGTTGTGACGATGTCCTCTCCGCCTTCCTCAGTTGCCGGAGTGACAGTAGTCTTGGTGTAAGACGCCTTCACTTCCTTGGCAGCATATCCTTCAGCTGGCTCAACAGTGAGAGTGACCTTGTCTCCGAACTTAGCCTCGGTGAGGTCTGAAGTAACAGAACCGTTCTCAGCCTCGTTGACAGTGACGGTGTAGCTGTCGAGCTCACCCGTCTTCTCGAGAACAACATAGTCGAGATAAGATGTAGAGTTCCAAGTTCCGTTGTTTACGATGGCGATACCGTCGCAAGCCGGGATAGAAACGTCCTCGAGCACTTTCTCGATGTTCTCAGTTCCTGCGTTCTGCCAAGTCACAACAGCTCCAGTGGGGTTAGGTGTGCCTCCAGAGATATAGGATATTCCCATATCCTCACCTCCGCTGCGGCGTGCCTTACCCACGATGGTCACCTTATACTTACCTGCTTCGATAGGCTCATTTGCTGTGAAGCGGGTGCTGGCAGCATGTCCCCATGCAGAACCATTTGAATATGTTGTTCCTCCAGCAGTTGTAGCAGCCGCCTTTGATGCCGTCATCTTCTCAATCTCAAAGAAATATGAGATGTCGCTTGGCATGTAGTCAGCCACGAAGTTCTGGTCCATGTTGCTGATTTCCATTCCGTACTCGGCGTTGACATTTTCATACCAATATCCGTCAGAGCCCTTCATGTACTTGCTCCAGTATACGGTAGTTGTCTCGTCGTCGAAGAGTGTGCCTTCAGCCAGGTCTACCGTCTCCTCGTCTCCGATAGCCGCCTTGACGGTGTAGTTGAAAGTAGGAATTTCCTGGAACGTGACTGTTACGACCGTGCTTCCGTCCGCAGCGATGGTTGCACCTTCCGAGTCGTCAGACTCGTACTCGTACTTCTTGGTGCCGTCCTCGTTCTTGAACTTCGCCTTGTCGGCGTCAAGCAGTGTGATGGATTCTCCCACGTCGCTTGTACGTACGTCAGCCTCCTTGATTTCTGCTCCGTCGCATACATATTTGATGGTGTAGTTGGCCGTCGGCACGTTGTAGTCGCCTTCAGTTGTTGTGATGAGCAGGTTGTCGAATGAGTCAGCACGGTCTGGGTTGCTTCCCACTCCGTAAGCGTAGTGCTCAAACTTGGCGATAGGGTTCGTGTTGGTCATTGCAGCCGTGAACGTTGCAGTCGCATTTGGATTTGGACAAGTCACAACGGTTGTGATGAGCTTCTGCTTGTAGTCCACAGTGATTTCGAAATGCGTAGCGCGGTCATAAATAGGCTTATTGCCGTTATGTGCGCCAATGAGTCCGCTCATGTCGATGTTGAGCGTGTTGGCATTCTGTCCTTTTCCGTCCCAACGCGCGTGCTGGAAAGTTGCGATGTATTCGCCTTCAGCGTCAACAAGACGGAAACCAGAACCCATGTTCTGCTTGTTTCCCCATGCCTTGTCGAATGAGATTTTCACCACGTCCTTTCGGCCAGCATACTGCTCCTCAGGTATAACTACGGTGTTGGTCTCATCTACCGTGCGAAGGACTTCTTGGTCGACGTAGGATGTTCCGCTCATGCTTGTTTGATTGACAGCACCCGCTAACACGCCTCTGACAGGTGCGATGCTGAAATCAATATCCGCATTCGTTGTCACGTCGCCTGTATCGGCGAATGCTTTAGGGCAGAACAACGTGAGCGCCACCAACATCATAAAAGAATAAAACTTCTTCATAAAGTAGTGTTTTTGTTAATTAAAAAAAGTCTGCGCTCCGGCTTGTCTGCGCTGACATTTTGTTTTAAGGTGGGCACAAGCGTTAGAGTGTGCCTCTTTTTTGTGTTTTGGTCGGAAATGCAAGCCGTTTTTAGTCTCCCAGTCTTAGTGGTAAGACCACTCCCGACATCAGTTAGTCTTAGTTTTTTCTGGAAATTAGTTGTTTTTTTAGATTTTTAGTTAGTATTCGTTTTATTTAAATCAGCTTAGATTTCGCTAAATAGTAAAAGAATGTGTAAAGTTATGAATTTTATTTAAAAAAACCAAACTTTATGCTTTTTTTTTGTTTTTTATGCTGATTTTGTATATTTTGGTGTGTTTTGCTGGTTCAGTTTTTTGATTTATGGGCTGGATGGGCTAAATGGGTTGAATGGGCGGTATATATTCGCAATGGACACCCGACACCGGGAGCGTTGGCGGGGATGAGAGAGGCTCTGCCACACTAAAGGTTGTGGGGACGGTCTGATGACAATTAACGTGTGGAATATTAAAAGTTAAAAGGGTGTTCCAGCGATGGAACACCCTTTTAACTGTTCATATACTCTGATTTTTTGAGAAAACAGATTTCAGATTCTTACTCCCACTCAATGGTGGCAGGTGGTTTTGAGGAGATGTCGTAGCAGACACGGTTGACTCCCTTGACGTGGTTGATGATGTCGTTGGACACCTGTGCCATGAAGTCGTAGGGCAGGTGTGCCCAGTCGGCAGTCATCGCGTCGGTGGATGTGACGGCGCGCAGTGCCACCGGATGTTCGTATGTACGCTCGTCGCCCATGACTCCCACGCTTCGTACGGTAGAAAGGAGTATGGCTCCCGCCTGCCATATTTGGTCGTAGAGCGATACTTCGATCTCTCCGTCGGTCATCTGAGCGGGCACTCCAGCAGCCAGCACTTTGCGTGCCTCCTCTCCCGAGAGCTTCACCTTGTATTCGCGTAGTCCGCGGATGTAGATGTCGTCGGCGTCCTGGAGGATGCGGACTTTCTCCGGCGTGATGTCGCCGAGTATGCGTACTGCGAGTCCTGGTCCTGGGAATGGGTGGCGAGTGATGAGGTGCTCTGGCATTCCCAGCTGTCGTCCTACTCGTCGCACCTCGTCCTTGAACAGCCATTTCAGCGGCTCGCAGAGTTCGAGGTGCATCTCCTTGGGCAGTCCACCCACGTTGTGGTGGCTCTTGATGACCTTACCCGTGATGTTGAGCGACTCGATGCGGTCGGGGTAAATGGTGCCTTGTGCGAGCCATTTGGCTCCGGTGATTTTCTTTGCCTCCGCGTTGAACACCTCTACGAAGTCCCGACCAATGATCTTTCGCTTCTGCTCCGGGTCTGTGACGCCTTTGAGGTCGGCGAAGAACTTCTGTGACGCGTCCACTCCGATGACGTTGAGTCCGAGGCACTCATAGTCGTGCATCACGTCGCGGAACTCGTTCTTTCGCAGCATTCCGTGGTCGACGAAGATGCAAGTGAGGTTCTTTCCGATTGCCCTGTTGAGCAGAACAGCCGCCACGGATGAGTCGACACCGCCCGAGAGTCCGAGAATGACCCTGTCTTCGCCAATCTGTTGTTTCAGTTCAGCCACCGTGGTCTCCACGAACGATGCGGCGCTCCAGTCCTGTCGGCTTCCGCAGATGTCGACGACGAAGTTCTTGAGCAGCAGGCTACCTTGCACAGAGTGGAAGACCTCCGGGTGGAACTGCACACCCCAAAGCGGTTCGTTCTCCGCCTGATATGCAGCGAAGTTCACCTTTGCGGTCGATGCGATTTTCTTGAATCCGTCTGGTATGGCAGTGATGGTGTCGCCATGGCTCATCCACACTTGTGAGTTCTGGCAGAATCCGGCGAATAGCGGGTTGTCCTGCTCGAACCACTCGAGATTAGCCCTTCCGTATTCCCGGCTGCCAGCCGGCTCCACTTTTCCTCCGTAGGTGTAGCTCATATACTGTGCTCCGTAGCAAATTCCCAGGAGCGGGTATTTGCCTCGGATGCCGGAGAGGTCGACCTTGAAGGCCTCTTGGTCGTAGACGGAGAAAGGGCTGCCCGACAGAATCACGCCGATGACGTCGGGGTCGTCCTTCGGGAATTTGTTGTAGGGCAGGATTTCGCAGAAGGTGTCCAGCTCGCGGACACGGCGGCCAATCAGCTGCGTGGTCTGAGAGCCGAAGTCTAAGATGATGATTTTTTGCATGAATATTGTGTTTGATGATTTTTTATGTAACCGTAATAAAATAAGTTGCCTCGTTTTCATGAAGACAAGAAGGAGCGAAGACTAGAAGACAAGACGATAGTCTGCTATGGCCAGCATTCCCATGAGACAGAAACAGAGGCAAGTTATTATTTGATTCTTACTCTATGGGCGGAATGGAATGTCTGGTAACTTGTAAATTTCAAACCTCAAATTTCAAACCTCAACTGATTTACTCCCAGTAGAGGATTTGCGGGTTGATGTCCCACTTGTGGTCCTTGGGGAAGTCGTCACCCTCCCATGCTTTCTTTGATGTCCATTTCTCGGCCGGGTCTGTCCAGAATGGGTCGTCGGCTGGCAGTCCGAGCGGCAGGAAGGCAAGTGAAGTCATGTAGAGTGAGCCGTTGTTGGTGTACCAGTCCGCCACGTTTGGATGGTTGCCGAGGAATCCGATTGTGAGAAATCCCTGCTTGTTGAAGTTGTTGGCCTGTCCGAACATCTTCTTTGCCACCGCCGTGAGTCCTGCGCGCACCTGTCCGTTTGTCAGCTCCTTCGGCAGTTGCTTCCTCCAAGCCAGCTGTGCCAGCGGCTGGAATACAGCCATACGGTAAGGGATGCTTCTTCCAACCACGGGGTATGTGCCTTCCGGAGAGATGAAGCGCTCCAGAATGACTGAATATTTCTGCATCCTCTTTCGCACGATTTCCAGACGGTTCTTCGCCCCGTTTCGCTTGTCGCCATGGCTACGCACGAGGTAGTTGTTGTTGGGCTGCTTTGCAGATACCATCTCCAGGATCTCGGTGTACATAGGCTGTATGACATACGCATTGTAGTAGTCGAAAGCGAACGAAGGCCCGTCGCTGTATAGTCCGTCTCCGATATACCATTCCTCTGCCTTGCTGACCGCCATCTTGATGCGGTATGCGTCGTAGCTTGCTCCCACATACATGAGGAACGCCTCTTCCATACCGACGAATAGAACCCAGTTGGTGTATGGCGGGTCGTAGCGCCTGAGTCCCTGTATTTCTTTGATGTAGCGCTGCTTCGTGATGGAGTCGAGCGGCACCCACAACGCGTCGTATCCACGGTAGAGGCTCTCGACGAGATATGCTGCGTCGACGAGGGTCTGTCCTCCAGATGTCCATCCGAGGTAGTCCGGACTTTCCGGGTCTACAGCGTTTGCATAGGCTTTCAGTGCCCACTCCCGCAGCTGCTTACGCTTAGCGCCTTCGGGCGTGTTGTCGTCGGGCAGCGACAGCCATGGTGCCAGTCCTGCCATCAGTCTGGCGAAACACTCCATATAGCTGACTTTCTTGTCGCGGTTGTCCCATGTGGGCGACAGCTCCAGTCCTCCGTTCTCTACGGTCATCATCTGCTGAAGCTTCCCTTCTGCCATGTTTTTGAGCACAGGTTCTGCCATCTGATACATGATGTCCACCCATACTTCACGGTCGGACTTCGGGTTTTCTTTCGGCTGGATGGCATGGCTGCAGAGGCTTAGTGTAAGCAGCGCAAACGTCAAAATAATTGTTTTTTTCATTGTTTTGTTTTTTGTGGGTTGAATGCGTTGAATGGGGTGGGCCCTTATCGTGTTTGCTTCATGAAAGTGACTTCTTGCCTGTCGTGATACAGCACGAGGGTGTCAGCGTTCATCGACAAGATATGTAGGGTGTCGGTGCGACTCTGTCCGAGAGAGTCGGGCAGGGTGGAGAGAATGATCCGTCCGTCGTTGAGATACCAGTTGCAGTTGTCGTCCATGCCCACATTATTAAAATAATGGGCATAGTGGTTTTCTTGGATAGCCAGGAACGTGTTGACGCTGGTCGTGTCGCTTCTGTGTTCCCATGTCTGGAGCAGGCTGTTCAGGTTGACGATGGTGGAGGAATAAGGATGTCCGTCGACCATCAGCAGCGTCACTTCCACGGAGTCTCCCGGATTTGAAGACCCGAAGAACCGTTCGTTTCCGATTTTGATGTTGACGATGCCGCTGTCGGGCTTGATGAGCTCGAGGTTATCGGAAGATGTACACACACCGATGGTACCGACCAGCACTTCCTTAGCCGGGATTCTCAGCAACATTCCGTTCGTACGGATATTTCCGTCGCTGTCCTCCACGGCCTCGTCGGTGCCGCATGCGCACGACATCATCAGCCCCAGAGCCATCAGTCCTGTCAGTATCCTCAACATTCGTTTTCAGTCTTTAGTTCTTGCTACTGGCTTTCTTTGGATTCTCGAAGAATATGGCGAAGAGGATTGCCACAGCGAGTGCGAATCCAGCGAAGATATACCAGCATGTTGGCCAGTCGCCGACGAGGAATCCCTGTTCGTTCCATGTGCAGAAACTGTTGACGATAGCACCAGCGGACAGCGTGCCTACCGTTGCTCCGATTCCGTTGGTCATGAGCATGAAGAGTCCTTGAGCTGATGCCTTAATGGAAGGGTCGCACTCCTGGTCGACATACATCGCGCCTGACACATTGAAGAAGTCGAATGCCACGCCGTAGACGATACAAGAGAGAATGAACAGTATGACACCCGGCATCGTGGGTGATCCCAGTCCGAATAGTCCGAAACGGAACACCCATGCGAGCATGGCAATGAGCACAACGATCTTGATTCCGAATCGCTTGAGGAAGAACGGGATGAGCAGAATGCAGAATGCTTCACTGATTTGGGATATGGATGTCAGTAGCGTCGCGTTGTTTGCAGCGAACGACGATGCGATGGCCGGGTCCTCACTTCCTTTGAAGCTCGTCAGGAACGGTCCTGCAAATCCGTTGGTCACCTGCAGCGACATACCCAGCAGTGCTGAGAATCCGAAGAACAACGCCATCTTCTTTGTCTTGAAAAGCTTGAACGCAGAGAGTCCGAAGGTCTCGGCAAAGGATTTCTTCTCGTTCTTGTCGCGTTTTTCCAACTCACATTTCGGCAATACAAAACTGTAGAGGAACAATACGAGGCTCAGCACTCCAGATACAAAGAACTGCCAGAACGTGTACTGGAACTTGTAGGCGTTCTCGCCTAAAGTGAAGGAGAATCCGTTGTCGTCGAGAACTGCGCAGTTGACGAACCACATGGTGGCGATGAATCCAACCGTTCCCATGACCCTGATTGGCGGGAAGTCTTTCACCGTGTCCATTCCGTTGTTCTTCAGTCCTGTGAATGCGACGGTGTTGGACAGAGCCAGTGTCGGCATGTAGAATCCGATGCTGATGGTGTAGCATGTGACGAACAGTGCCTTGTTAGGCAATTCCTGTCCGACTCCAGCCTGTAGTCCCATGAACCAGCATCCGAGCATCGCGCATCCTGCAATCAGGTGGCAAAGACCCAGCATGCGCTGAGGCTGAATGTACTTGTCGGCAAGAATTCCGATAAGAGTCGGCATAAAGATTGATACGAAGCCCTGGATGGCGTAAAACCATGAAATTTCGGCTCCAAGGCCTGCACTTCCGAGGTAGTTTCCCATGCAGGTGAGGTAGGCGCCCCACACGGCGAACTCGAGGAAGTTCATGATAATCAGCTGAGTCTTCAGCCCTTTTGCGTTATTTGCCATGTTGTTTAGAGAGTTTAGAGTTTAGAGTTGAGAGTTTAGAGTGAAGTTTGTGATTCTAGGTGTTCTAGATATTCTAGATATTCTATGTGTTCTAGATATTCTAGATGTTCTAGGTGTTCTAGATTTACTAGATATTCTAGATTTATGGGGTTCATTATTCTACATAGACTTTGAAGGTGTCGATGCGGTTGTCGTGGTGGAGAGCCAGGATGTACATGCCGCGCTGGAGGGTAGCTGGGAGCTGCACCGTGGATGAGGGGCTGACCTTCTGCTCGTCGATCATGATGCCGCTGACTCCTACGAGGTGGGCAGTAACAGTCTCGGGGGAGATGCCTCCGAGGTCGAGCTGCACCTGCTGTCCTGCATGAAGCACACCCGACAGGATCTTGATGACCGGCTCCCCGCCTTTTCCTGTGTCGGATTTGGCCAGATCGATGGCGGTGGGGGTGGTGAATGTTTCGTCCTCCAGTTGCTGCTCATAGAAGTACCATTTCACGTCTTTCGACGCCACCTGGTAGGCTCCATCGCCCAGCTTGATACGGTAGTCCCAGTGCTTCTTTCGCTGTTCCTCGCCGGTGTAGATGTAGTCGGTGTTAGCCACGACCACGAATACGACTCCGTTAGCCGGTGCGTCGTTGTCGTCCCATGTCAGTTTCATCTTTCCGCAGCTGACAGGCTGGCTGTAGACGGTCTCTCCCTTGGCTGTGCGGTAGCAAAGCTGCGCGCGCATCTGCTCGTCTTCCGGTCTGAAGAAAATCTCACATCCTGAGTCTCCGACATGCACCGGTATGATGTTTCCTCCGCTCCATCCCGGGTTGGTGATGGTGTCGGGTGCCATCCATCCTTCCGCGTCGTTCTGCTCGAGAGTCTGGTAAGGTGTCAGTTTGAACGGTGCCACGTCAATCCACTTGGGTTCCCATTCCGCCTTCACCGTCGATCCGAAGTAGTTGTTGAGCAGGTTTCGGCATCCGTTGGAGAATCCTCCGAAGTCCATGGTTGCAAGACGTGCCCTGTACTGCAGGATGAGACTGCGCATGGCTTCATCTCCGATGCCTTCCACACGCTCCGCGCTGTTCCCTTTTGCTATCCCTTCGAGTACACGAGTTCGGCAGTATCTCCAAATCCATGGAACAGCTCCTTCGCCTACACACTCTCCGAGGAAGAGCGGGAACACCTCTCCGTACTGTACACCTCCGATGAGGTTTCTCCAAGTACACACCTGTCGTCCCCCCTCATACATGTTGACCCCTTCCGCGCTGGGTCCACCAAATGATCCGTCCTGCAGCCATCCCGAGTAGCACTCAATGGGCATGAATGGGCAGATGAGGTTTCCAACTCCGAGCCATCCCGGCGATCCGTATACGTTGTCGCGCTTGGCGTTCATCGCCATCTGCAGCCATACGTTTCCTCCTTCGTGGAACCAAGCGGACTGCTTCACACCTTCCATGTCGGCGAAGAGCGCATGTATTCCCTCGTGGATCATCGCCTCCCGCTGGTAGTCTCCGTCGTTCCATTTCCGGTCGGCATCGTCGCGGAACCGGCTTACGGGATAATAAGATGCCCATACGCAAGGCCATGTTGCTCCGTCGATGTAAGTTGAGCTTTGGTACCCGCCCTCGGTAGTCTGCGACTCGTTGTCGTTGCTGAGTCCGGAGCCGAAGACATAGACGAATGACTTCCACCCTTTTCTTGCGTTGATGTCGGGTGGCCATCCCATCTCGTCGCGGATGTAAGCGAAGTCAACGTCGTATTTCTTCATCATGTTCGTCATCGCATTGTAGTCGTTGGCTCCTACGGTCGAGTTGAGGTCGTCGCCCCAGAATACTGACCACCATTCGCCTTCCACCACGTTAGCCGCCTTCCCGTTCTTCTGCTTGAATGAGTGCACCTTCTTGGGCTGCGGGAATCCGTTGGGGTACTCGTCTCTGAAGTCGTAGCTCCAGAATGGTGTGTTCGCCTTCCAGTCGTAGCGTTCGCCCTGGTGCGCCTGAACATCCACGTAGAACTGGCAAGTCTGTGAGCGTCTGTTTCCGTTGGCATCGGTGACGATGAGAATTGATGTGTATGCTCCAGAGCTCTCTTCCGTCACGTCGCTCAGCGTGAAGTTCTCGTCGCCGTAGACTCTCAGGCTCTTTCCTGAAGGACCTTTCACGTTGAATCGGAGGTTCTCTCCTTCGTTCAGCGGCAGGAATCCCAATGTGATGTCGTCTCCCACGTTTGCTTGCACGCAGTTGTTTCGCTCAGCGTTTTCCCCGTTCACACTCACCATTGGATTTGCAATCCATGAGTCGATGCGGTCGGGTCTGTGGTTGAACGCCGGCATGTCGGTCTCCACCGTCTCTTTGTCTCCGATGGTCAGAGCGAAATGGAACTCGACGGTGTCCGCAGTTGTCTCGTTCACCAGAGCCTGCTTCCAAGTGTATAGGTTTCCGTCCTCCACCATTCCTTCCACCGTCGTGATGCTGAAACCTTTCGTGTCGTCGAATGCGCATGCTATGGCACGCTTTCGGTTAGCCGCGTTCACCGCCAGTCCGTTCGCGTTGACGTAGTGGCCATACGGTGTGAGCGATGATCCGTAGGTGTATCTGCCGGATGTTGGGTTCACGGAATAGAACTTCACGTTTCTGGATTTCATTGCCGCGCTGAACGATCCGTCTGCCTGGCAGTTGAGTTTCGTGCCGAGCACGTTTGCGTTGGTAGGGCATTCCGTGGGGTTGGCTTGGTTGAGCGTTCGCCCTATCGTGAAGTTGTAGACGGTCTTGCTGCCGGCGGCCAGGGCGTTTCCGCCCGTGGCCATCGTCAGCAGACATGCCGTCAATATTGATTTTGTCAGTGTTATTTTCATGTGTCAGTTAGTTGTTTGGGGGGATTCTATATATTCTAAATTTTCTAGATGTTCTTGACTTTCTAGATTTTTTTGCAGTTTTTATTCGATGGTGAGTTCTTTGATCAGTCGTTTGCCCTTGCTGTAGTTTTCGATGACAGAGAGCACGAAGCGAATGTCGACACCGATGGTGCGCTGTAGGTTGTCGTCGAAGAGTATGTCGCCCGACATGGCTTCCCAGTTACCGTCGAATGCCAGTCCGATGAGCCTTCCCTTTCCGTCGAACATACCCGATCCGGAGTTACCGCCGGTGATGTCGTTGTTCGTGAGGAAGCAGAGGTGCATGTCCTTGTCCTTCTTGTCGAGGTATTTCTTTCCGAACTTTCCTTTCTTGAGCCATTTGTAAACCGGCTCTGTCAGCTCGTAGTCCGGGTTGTTGCCCTGCTTCTCGTATTTGTCGATGATGGACTGTGAAGGGGTGAAGCACTCATATCGCACGCCCTCGTTCGTGGTGTATCCACCGACGAGTCCGTAGCTCATACGGAGCGTAAAGTTCGCATCTGGATAGTATTCCTTGTCGCTGTTCATCTCTCGCAGGGCATCTCCGAGCAGCCGTTCGTATTCCTGAGCCTCGTCGCTGCCGTACATGGCATAGAGCTGCATGATGGCCTGCAGTGCGACTCCGAACATCGGGTCAGTTCCGAGATATTCGTTGAGGTCGGTCTTCTTCTTCAGTTCCTCAGGCTTGGTGAGAATGGTTTTGCCGTAGACCATGTCGGCAAAGGCCTCGATGTCTCCTCCCATCTCTTTGTCGATTTCCTTGTAGAACTCCGGCCAGTACTGTTCTGGCACGTGCTCCTTGTAGCATTTCAGCGACACGATGAACAGTTGCTTGTCTGTGGTCATGTCGATGTCCTTATATGCTTTCTCCACTTCTTTCTTCAGGTTTGGCTTGTCCTCTTTCATGACTCCGAGGAACTGGCTGATGGCGAATTGCATGATGTCGCTTCCTGAATAGAAGCACTCTTCCCACATGGTGTATGCGTAGTCGCGTTCTTTCGTGTTCTCGTAGATGACCTTCAGCGAGTCGAGCATGGTGGCGTATTTAGCTTGTCGTGCTGCGTCCTTGGCCACCCAGTCCATGATTTCCTTCTCAGTGGCTTGCTTCTCAGCTACGACGTTGAGGTCTTTGAGAGCCTTGTTCATACCGATGGAGTTCTTCCAGTAGTTGGAACTTTCTGCGTATTTTGATGAGTACATGATTCGCAGTGCGTCGCTCGAGTCCATCGCCTTCTTCATGACCTCCTGCTTAGCTTCTCTCGCCGTGATTCGTGGTATGTTCTCACATTCCACTGTGTGGTCGATTCCGTAGCTGCTGAGGTATCGCTCGGTTGATCCCGGGTAGCCGAAAGTCATGCAGAAGTCGCCGGGCTTGTAGCCTTGTGTGCTCACCACAGCATAACGCTTGGGGTGGAATGGCACGTTGTCTTTGCTGTACTCAGCCGGTTTGTTGTCCTTTCCTGCATAGATTCTGAAAACAGAGAAGTCGCAGGTCTGACGCGGCCACATCCAGTTGTCGGTGTCGCCTCCGTGCTTACCGAGACATGATGGTGGTGCGAACACGAGGCGCACGTCGCTGTACTTCAGGTAGATGCTGAGATAGTACTTGCTTCCTTTGTAGTAGGGAACCACAGCGGAGTGGATTCCGTTGTCAGGGTCGTCGATGGCGTCGGTCAGCACTTTCGTGACGCTGTCCACGACAGCCTCCCGCTGCTTGCGGTCCATGTCGGGAGTGACGTATTTCAGAATTTGGTCAGTCACGTCTGTGGTCCCAATGTGGAAATCGACGTAAAGGTCCTCGTTAGGGAGTTCGTCTTCGAAGTCCTTGGCGAAGAATCCGTCTTTGAGATAGTCGTGCTGTGGGGTAGAGTGGTCCTGTATGGCCCGGTATCCGCAGTGATGGTTTGTGAAGACAAGTCCGTCGTTGCTGACCACGACTCCGGAGCAGAACCCTCCGAATTGTACGATAGCGTCGTTGAGTGACGGGTGGTCCTTACTGTAAATCTCGTCGTGGCTCAGTTCCAGTCCCATGCTCTTGAGCACGGAGTCCGTCTTAGCAGAGAGATTGCAAATCATCCACATGCCCTCGTCGGCGAAGGCAGTCAAAGATGCCATGAACAGTATGGCAGAGAATAAGATTTTCTTCATATTTTTCGATTTTGGTTATGTATCACATATTTAATTAGCAAAGTTAATAAATAAAATTCTAATTCGGAAAAAAACAACAAAAAAAAGCACCCGTAGGCGCTTTTTATTTGAAGTTGATTCGGTTTAGCGATTATTATTCCCTGTTGGCGCGTTTGCGCTCGAGGTGGTCGAGTATGATTTTTCTTATGCGCATGCTCTTTGGTGTCACTTCCACGTACTCGTCCTCCTTGATGTACTCAAGAGCCTCTTCAAGCGACAGTTCTACAGGCGGGATGATATGAGCCTTCTCGTCTGTTCCAGAAGCACGTACGTTGGTGAGCTGCTTTGTCTTCGTCACGTTGATGACGAGGTCGTTCTCGTGCACATGCTCACCCACCACCATTCCGGCATACACCTCAGTCTGAGGGAAGATGAAGAACTTGCCTCGGTCCTGCAGGTGGTCGATGGCATAAGCTACGGCCGTACCCGTGTCCATGGAAATCATGGAGCCGTTGGTTCGTCTGCTGATTTCCCCCTTGTATGGCTGATAGTTCTTGAATCTGTGTGCCATGATGGCTTCTCCCTGGCTTGCGGTGAGCACGTTGGTTCTGAGTCCGATGATTCCGCGTGATGGTATTTCGAACTCGATGTTGACACGGTCTCCCTGTACCTCCATGGAGTACATCTCACCTTTACGGCGTGTCACCATGTCGATCATCTTTGATGAGAACTCCTCCGGCACGTTGATGGTGAGCTCCTCGATGGGCTCGCATTTCTGTCCGTTGATTTCCTTGTAGATGACCTGTGGCTGTCCCACTTGGAGTTCGTATCCCTCCCGGCGCATGGTCTCCACGAGTACAGACAAGTGCAGCACACCACGTCCGCTTACGATCCACTGGTCGGTAGTTCCTTCTTTCTGAACCACCTGCAGCGCGAGGTTCTTCTCCAGCTCTTTCGAGAGGCGGTCGGCGATATGTCGTGAGGTGCAGAATTTACCTTCCTTTCCGAAGAATGGCGAGTTGTTGATTGTGAAGAGCATGGACATAGTCGGCTGGTCGATGCTGATTGTAGGCAGCGCCTCAGGCTCTTCGAAGTCGCAGAGCGTGTCTCCGATTTCGAAGTTTGAGAGTCCGATAACGGCGCAGATGTCTCCGCTGCTCACGCTCTCAGTTGCCCTGTGTCCCATTCCCTCGAAAGTGTGGAGCTCCTTGATTTTAGTTTTCTCCTGTGTTCCGTCTCGGTGGCAGATGGTGACGTTCATTCCGCTTTTGAGTGTTCCTCTGTGTACACGTCCCACAGCGATACGTCCGGTGTATGTTGAGTAGTCGAGTGATGTGATGAGCATCTGTGCCGTTCCTTCCAGCACCTTAGGCGCAGGGATGGTTTCGATGATGGTGTCGAGCAGGTAGTTGATGTTGTCGGTAGGTTTTTTCCAGTCTTCTCCCATCCATCCTTGCTTAGCCGACCCATAGACAACCGGGAAGTCGAGCTGCTCCTCTGTGGCGTTGAGGTTGCACATGAGGTCGAAAACCATCTCGTAGACCTCCTCTGGCCGGCAGTTGGGCTTGTCCACCTT
>CAMOTI010000162.1 GCA_946625675.1 uncultured Prevotellaceae bacterium
CTGCTGGAGTACTACATGGGAAAGAACACCATGGAGCGCCAGAACTTCATCATCGACAACCTCGTCATCGAGGAAGACCTCCCCGACGAGGAGGAAGCCGAGGCCTCATAACCTCCTCCTGCTGGGACCCTCCGGATATGCCGGTCTCTCCGGCCTCTCCGGGTCATCCGGAATCTCCGGGAAAAACCTCCTGCATAGCTCTTTAAACTATAAACTATAAACTTTAAACTAAAATAATGACACTCCTCTTCCCAGGCAGTTTCGACCCCTTCACCACAGGGCACGACGACATCGTCCGACGCTCACTCGCTTTTGCTGACCGCCTCGTCATCGCTATCGGCGTACATCCCACCAAGAAAGGGCTCTACTCCCCGGATCAGCGGAAAGCCGACATCGAGCGCATTTACGCACATGAGTCAAGGGTGGAGGTGATGGTCTACGAAGGACTCACCACCGACCTGGCACAACGCATCGGGGCCGACGCCATCGTCAGGGGAGTACGTAATGTCACCGACTTCGAATACGAGCGCAATATCGCCGAGGTGAACCGAAGGCTCACCGGCATCGAGACAATCCTGCTGTTTGCCGACCCGGCTCATGCAGCCGTCAGCAGCAGTGTGGTACGCGAACTGATGTCCTATGGAAAAGATGTCACACCGTTCCTTCCAGTAAATGTTGAAACGGAAGAATGAAAACTCAAGATTGATAATTAAATACTGAAAAATGAAAAAAATAGCCTTATTTCTGGCCTCTCTTTGTGCGGCAGCCACGCTTTTTGCACAGCACGCCACAATTGACCAGATACAGATGCAGAAACTGCAGCAGGCCGAGTTCTTCATCAAGAATCTCTACGTCGACGAACTGAACGATGAGAAACTCGTTGACGCGGCCATCGAAGGTATGCTCAAGCAGCTTGACCCACATTCCACCTACGTGCGTGCTAAGGACGTGGAGAAGACCAACGAGAACCTCAACGGCAGTTTCGAAGGGGTAGGAATTCAGTTCCAGATGGTGGAGGACACGCTGGTCGTCATCAAGACTGTCAGTGGAGGTCCTTGCGAGAAGCAGGGCATACTGCCGGGCGATAGGGTGGTGTATGTCAACGACTCAACCATAGCCGGAGTGAAGATGACCAATGCCGGCATCATGAGCAAGCTGCGCGGACCGAAGGGCTCGAAGGTGAAACTCGGAGTGCTGAGAGCAGGGGTAAAAGGCATCAACAACTTCAATATCATCCGCGATAAAATCCCGGTGTACACCATCGACGCATACTATATGGCCACGCCTACCGTGGGATACATCAGAGTCGACTCCTTCGGGGCGACAACATTGGATGAGTTCCTGGCTGCCGTGAAAAAACTCAAGGAGAAAGGCATGAGCCGTCTGCTCATTGATCTCCAGGGTAATGGAGGCGGATACCTCCAGACGGCCTTCCGTATGGCTAACGAGTTCCTGGCAAAAGGAGAAAAAATCCTGTCGCAGAAGGGCAACCGCATGGCGGGCGGAGGCGAGCAGATTTATGCGGCCGACGGGTCGGGAACACTGCAGGACATTCCTGTCGTCATCCTCGTCGACAGCTATTCCGCATCGGCATCCGAAATCCTCTCGGGCGCTATTCAGGACAACGACCGGGGACTTATCGTAGGAAGGCGGACATTCGGAAAAGGACTGGTGCAGAGACCCATCGAGCTGGCCGACAAGTCCATGATCCGACTCACCACGGCGCATTACTACACCCCTACCGGCCGATGCATCCAGAAACCATACGAGCTGGGCGACGCCAAGAGCTACCAGAAGGACATCGAAGACCGCCTCAACTCCGGCGAGCTCACCAACATCGACAGCATCCATTTTGCGGACTCACTCAAGTATGAGACCCTGCATCTCGGACGGACGGTCTATGGAGGTGGGGGCATCATGCCCGACTACTATGTGCCGCTCGACACCACCATCTACACCAAGCTCCACCGCGAGCTCACGGCCAAGAGCTGCATCAACGGCACCGTCCTGAAGTTCATGGACAAGAACCGCAAGGCTCTCGAGAAGAAGTACCTCAAGAAGGACGTTGCCTTCTTCAAGCAGAACTATGTCGTGGACGAGGAAATGTTCAACCAGCTCAAGCTCGAGGCAGAAAAAGCGGAGGTGAAATACACTGACGAGGAGTTTGAGGAAAGCAAGCCCATGATACGCAAGGTGTTCAAGGCCCTTATCGGACGCGACCTCTGGGAGACCAGCGCCTACTACGAGCTCTACAACGAGAACAACAACATCTACGCCAAGGGCCTCGAAGTTATCTCCTCCGAAGAACCCATCAAAATCACCAGCTGGAAGTAGAGACGCCCCGTGGGGCGTCTTGTAACTCCCCTCAAAAACATAGTTGTCTCCCCCTGGATCATCTAGAAAATCTGGATCATCTAGAAAATAAACTTCAAATTTCAAATATCAAATTTCAAAGTTTATGATTTCCTACAACACCCAAAACGTCTCTCTCCCCAAAATCCGGCGCCGCGACACCTCTGCCTGGATTAAGGCTGTGGCTGCCTCCTACGGCAAGCGAGTGGGCGACATCGCCTACATCTTCTGTGACGACGAGAAAATTCTCGAGGTCAACCGCCAGTACCTGCAGCACGACTACTACACCGACATCATCACCTTCGACTACACGGAGGACGACCTCATCAGCGGAGACATCTTCATCAGCCTCGACACCGTACGCTCCAACGCCGAGGAGCAGCACACCACCTACGACAACGAGCTCCACCGCGTCATCATCCACGGCATTCTACATCTTTGCGGAATCAACGACAAAGGACCCGGGGAGCGCGAAATCATGGAGGCGGCGGAGAACAAGGCGTTGGCCATGATGTGAGATAGTTCGGACATTTTTTCCCGACTTCATACTACAATTTGTATTATACAATTTGTATTTTACAATTTGTATTGTGCAATTTGTAGTGTGTAAAATAACTAAGTAATTGTGAAATAGTGAGAAGGTTTGACTTTGAGTTTGTCGTCTGAATGTTTTTTGGAGGGGATTTTTAAGATAAAAACTCAAGTTTTGTATTACGTAATGTGTAGTCTTTAAACCTTTTCCTCTTCATCGTGTCTAATTATGAATAACACATATTATAAAAATACTAACCACACATGAGACATCTATTCCTATCCATGGCTCTCTCTCTCCTTGCACTCACGGCGGGAGCACAACCGCGTTATGACTACAGCAAGCTGAACACCGAGAAACTCGACCGTGGGGTGGTGGCCATCCCGCAGGCTGACGGTACCGTGGCGGTTACTTGGCGAACGCTCCGTTCCGACCGCAAGGCTGAGCCGTTCGACGTTTTCCGAAACGGGGTGAAAATGAACAGCGAACCGCTCACATCAGGCGGTAATTTCATCGTCGACAAGCAGGCAGTGCAGGGTGACGTCACTTATAAGGTGGTGGGCGGCAACTGCGACGGGGAGTTCACCCTCCAGCAGGGGGCGCCCGTGGGCTATCTGCCCGTGAAGCTCGACAAGCCGGAGGAAGACTATGCGCCCGACGGACATAAATACACCTATTCTGCCAACGACGCATCGGTGGCGGATGTCGACGGAGACGGACAATACGAAATACTGCTCAAGTGGGACCCTTCCAACGCCCACGACAACGCGCACGACGGATTCACAGGACCTACCATCTTCGACTGCTACCGGATGGACGGAACACGGCTCTGGCGAGTCAACCTGGGACCGAACATACGTAGCGGAGCGCACTATGTGCCGTTCATCTTCTACGACCTCGACGGCGACGGACGGGCGGAGTTCATCGTCAAGACCGCAGACGGCACGGTCGACGGAACCGGAAACATCATCGGCGACCCGAAAGCAGACTACCGCTTCGGCATAGAGGAGGCGATGAGGCACTTCGAGGAGAACAAGGCACGGGCGGAGAAGCAGGCAGCCGAGATGGAGGCAAGAAGGCGTGAATGGGAGCAGCAACGTCAGAACGCACAGGGCAGGCGGCAGCCGGCCAGACGACAGCAGGGATGGCAAGGACAAGGCAACCGGCGACGCGGCCGAAACCCGTTCGGAAACGTCCAGCCTAAGTCGGGACGGATTCTCGACGGACCGGAATATATCACCGTATTCAACGGGCTGACCGGTGCGGCCATGGACACCAAGCCATACGTTCCTGAACGGGGCGACCTCAACGGATGGGGAGACGACCGCGGCAACCGATCCGAACGCTACCTCGCAGCGGTTGGATACCTCCACGGACAGAACGCGTCGGCCATTTTCTGCCGCGGATATTACACGCGCACCGTCATCGCCGCATGGGACTGGGACGGACAACAGCTGAAGGAACACTGGACCTTCGACTCCAACCAGCCGCAGTGGAGCACGTATGCGGGACAGGGCAACCACAACCTGCGTGTGGCGGACGTGGACGGCGACGGATACGATGAGATCACATACGGATCCATGGCCGTAGACAACGACGGACGCGGGCTCTACAACACCGGATTCGGACACGGAGACGCCATCCACCTCATGGCGTTCGACCCCACTACCGACGAGCTCTTCGTATGGGACTGCCACGAGAACCGGCGAGACGGATCCGACTTCCGAAACGCCAGGACGGGGAAGGTCATCTTCCAAATCAAGAGCAACACCGACGTGGGCAGGGCCATGGCGGCGGACATCGACCCCACCAACCCGGGCGTGGAGATGTGGAGCAGCGACAGCCATGGAGTACGCAATATCAAGGGGGAAGTGGTGTCCATCGCCAAGGACGCCGACGACCCGCAGCACGACAACACCATCGCCATGAACGGACGACGGCTCTCGGTCAACTTCGGTATCTGGTGGGACGGCGACCTCCTGCGGGAGCTGCTCGACCGTGCCACCGTCTCCAAGTACGACTGGCAGAATAAGCAAGTCGTAGACCTGCAGAAGCTCGACGCCATCGTCTTCAACAACGGAACCAAGTCCAACCCCTGCCTCTCTGCCGACATCTTCGGCGACTGGCGAGAGGAGGTGATGGGACGCAATCCTGAAAGCACGGAGCTGAGGATCTACGTCACGCCTTACCCTACGGACTACCGCATCGACTGCCTCATGCACGACATTCCTTATCGCCTCTCTGTCGCAACAGAGAACGTGGGGTACAACCAGCCGCCGGAACCTGGATTCTACCTCGGGCCCGACCGCACCGACTACCTCAAGTAGCAATCTGAATATCCAGTTTCTCTGGTTTCTATAGTCTCTATAGTCTCCCTTAGTAAACGTAGCAAGCCGATGAAGGCGGTGTTTCCTGTGCCGCAACATTGTTGCGGCCTCATCTGCATCCCCATTTAACATTAAAAAGCATCCTCATGCCTAAGTTTCAGCCCTCTAATTTCAACTTCCAAAGCGACTACATGGAAGGCGCTCATCCTCTCATCCTACAGCGCCTGGCCGAGACCAACCTCGAAAAAACAGCCGGCTACGGCTCCGACCCGTACTCCCTCCAGGCGAAGGAGCGGATACGCGAGGCTTGTGAATGTCCGCAGGCCGAAGTCCAGTTTCTCGTGGGAGGAACCCAGACCAACGCCACGGTCATATCCGCACTGCTCAGGCCCTGCCAGGGCGTCATCTCGGCCGACACCGGACATATCGCGCTACACGAGGCGGGAGCAATCGAACGGGGAGGACACAAGGTACTCACCATTCCCCACAGCCAAGGTAAAATCTCTGCTGCCGACATCGACAGCTACATCGCGGATTTCTATGCCGACGCCAACCACAGCCACATGGTCATGCCGGGAATGGTGTATCTCTCGCAGCCCACGGAGTATGGTTCCATCTATTCCAAGGCGGAAATGAAGGATATACACGACGTGTGCCGCAAGCACCACATACCCCTTTATGTAGACGGAGCACGACTGGCTTATGCTTTGGGAAGTCCGCAGAACGACCTGTCGCTGCCCGACCTCGCACGGTTGGCCGACATCTTCTATATCGGCGGAACAAAATGTGGAGCGCTCTTCGGAGAGGCGGTCGTCATGCCCGACCCTGGTCTCATCCCCAATTTCTTCACCGTCATCAAGCAGCACGGAGCGCTCCTGGCAAAAGGGCGAATAGCGGGAATACAGTTTCTCACGCTGTTCACCGACGACCTCTACACACGCCTCGGACGTCACGCGCTCAGCATGGCTGAAATGTTGAAAGAAGGCTTGCACGCCAAAAACATACCGTTCTTCTTCGAGCCGCCTACCAATCAGCTCTTCGTCATTCTCCCCGACAGCCTTGTCTATGGGGCGGACGGTCAGGCAAACTTCTGCTTCTGGGAAAAGTACGACGACACCCATTCCGTCGTACGTCTTGCCACCAGCTGGGCCACCACCCCCGCCGACATCAACCAATTCCTCGCCCTCCTGTAGAGACGCCCCGCGGGGCGTCTTCAAACTAAATCCGTCCGCATGGCTAAATAACCAAAATAAATTCAAAAATAAATCGTAAATCGTCACTTTCTTGGCCAAATAGAAAAAAAGTTGCCTCGTTTTGACGATGTAGAGACGCCCCGTGGGACACCAGTGCCATGCATGGCGTCTCTACAGGCTGTACGGCATCTGTGAGTCCGTGGGTATTAGAATATGTCTGCCATCGCCTTCATCGTCCTCAAGAACCTGTTATGTTAAATTTTACCATGTTTCACAAGTTTGTGGCCACAAACTTGTGAAACACGTTTTTCTTTTGTATCTTTGCCTATATAAATACCTTTGAGCATATATTTGGACATAATCTTGAACTCCTCCCTGAAAACCATGATTCTCTCTTTCAGCATACAAAAACAGCTCAGACGAAAGTCAGGGCTCAAGCTCGAAACACCTGCCGAGGTGGAGCAACTCGCGCTCGACATCGAGTCCAAGACCGGCGAGCATCTCGGCGTCAACACACTGAAGCGAATGCTCGGACTTGCCGAAGACAACCGGGAGCCCAGGCAGACCACGCTGCAGGTCATCGCCACTTACCTCGGGTACGAATCGTGGCGAACGATGCTGCAGCTCGACGATGAGTCCAACTCCGACTTCGACCAGAAGCCGGACCTGCTCCGCTCATCCGACATCGAGACGGACGATTTTGTGGAAGTTCATTACATGCCCGACAGAAGGGTCGTCATGCAGTATATGGGAGACAGCCGGTTTTTTGTCATGCAGAGCGAGAACAGCAAGCTCAAGGAGGGAGACATCGTCACAATCACGGTATTCATTCAGGGGTATCCGCTCGTCGCGGCAGACGTCAGCAGGCAGGGTAAGTCGCTGGGATCCTTCACCGCCGGAAAAGCACAGGGCATCACATTCAGCAAATACTAACTACAGACGCAAACTTGGTGAGGACATGGCTTCACATTTGGATGCCAAATACTTATGAACAAATACAACGCACAACTCTCTGAACTGGATAACTGCGAGCTCCCTCAAAAAACAGCATTTTTAGTACACCCCCTTGAATATTCTGCCTTAAAAAAACAGAATTTCTTGCCCGAACTCGCAGAAAAAATCGTAACTTTGTAGTCCTTTATAGAATTGAATGAGCCATCTCAACTAAAATCACTCTCAACTAAACAGAGTAACTTTACTCTCAACTAAATAGAGCAACAGAGTAACTTCACTCTCAACTCTCAACTAAATAGAGTAACAGAGTAACTTCACTCTAAACTCTAAACTCTCAACTCTCAACTAAACAAAGCAATGGACGTAGGCTATGGGGTAGGCGAAATGATGCGCCGTGGACGAATCGAAGTAGTATGTGGATCCATGTTCTCAGGTAAGACCGAGGAACTGATCCGGAGGATGCGGCGTGCGCAGTTCGCCCATCAGAAAGTGGAAATATTCAAGCCGGGCATCGACATACGTTACAGCGAGCAGGATGTCGTATCACATGAGGGCACTTCCATACCGTCCACGCCTGTCGACTCATCGCAGAGCATACTCTTGCTTGCGGGCGACAGCGACGTGGTCGGCATCGACGAGGCACAGTTCTTCGATGACGGAATCGTCGACGTCTGCAACCAGCTTGCCAACGACGGCATACGCGTCATCGTGGCAGGACTCGACCTCGACTACAAGGGGGTGCCCTTCGGACCGATGCCCAAACTGCTGGCCATTGCCGACGACGTCACCAAAGTGCATGCCATCTGCGTCAGGTGCGGAGCTCTTGCCTACGTCTCCCACCGTATCGTGGAGGGCGACCGGCAGGTGCTCCTTGGGGAAACAAAGGAGTACGAGCCTCTCTGCCGCCAATGTTACCTCAAGGCCACGAACGAACTGCCAAAAGATACGCAACAGTCCCTTTTCTGACTGCCGCCCAGCCCATCCATCAACACCCTCTCCGAATCCCCACAAACAGAACGTTACCCTCAGTAGAAACGTCCATATATGGTGTCTCCCCCGAAACCGCACCGAAGCCCATCCGCACTGGGGTTGTGGACGTCCTCGTCCGCACGAACGACCGGCGAAGCACGGTCAGACAGTAACATGCTACGTCTCCGCCCGTAGAAACACCCTGGTTACGGTTCCGATTTTTAGACGCCATGGCGTCTCTCTTGAAACCGTACTGCAGCCCATCTGCTAAAATAAATCTCAAACTTCAAACTTCAAACTTCAAACTTCAAACTATACCCCCCATATACCACAAACGG
>CAMOTI010000163.1 GCA_946625675.1 uncultured Prevotellaceae bacterium
GTGCGTCCGCAAAGACCATAGTCGTAGCTGTAGGTGTTGATGCCGTCGAAGAGGGTGTAGGCGTAGCTGCGTTGGTTGAGCAGGTTGGTGAGTTCAAGCCGGACGACGCAGGGTTTGTATTTATACTGAGCCGAGGCGTTGAAGAGCGACATGTGCTTGTAGCGGTCTGTGGCTATTTGCCGCCGCACATGGTCGTAGTCAATTGAAAGGTCGAGTTTGGGAACCGGAAACAGATGTACGGCACCGGAATGTGTCAGCGAGGTCCAGGTGTTGCTCACGTCGGAATACTTTGTCCTCGACCATCCGTAGTTGATGTTGTAACTCAGTTCGAGCCATGTGAGCGGAGTGATGGATGCGTTTCCTCTCAGTTCATAGTTGTTGGAGCGAATTTTGATGACGTTGTCGTTCAACGCCTGCTCGCTGTTGCCAAATCCGTAATTCGCGTCGAATTTGAGTTTGGAGTAAATCGACGGAAAATTCTTCGTGGCGGAGAGTCTGAATCCCGTGGTGCGTGAATGGGTGTCGCGCAGCAGCGCATGGCGGTCGATGTCGATTCCTTCTATATGTTGCGAATAGAGTGTGTTCTGCTTGTTCCGTCCGTGGTTAGCCTCAACCGTCATGGTGAAATACTGCATGGGGAGCTGGTATTTCCAATTTATGGAGCTGTTCCATCCCTTTGATTCGCCGATGATGCCAGATGAGGTATATACAGCTCGGTACCCCGTCTGCATGGGTGCCGTCAGCAACGTCATCATATCGCCCACATGGTTGCTGACAGAGGAGTTGAATGATACTTTGTTGTTGGCATTGAATGTGTAGCTGGCTCCGATGCGCGGGTTTACCTGTAGTTTTGTGAAATCGAGTTTATTATAGTACAGTCCCCTCAAGGCAATATCTGCCGAGGCATTGAAGTAGAACCTCCGGTTTTTGGAGTGGATGTCGAATCCTGGCGAGACAGAAGGAGTGAACTCCCAGCCGTGTATGTGATTGCGGTCAGCCTGCGGTATGCGGTTCGTCTCCAGGTTGTCGTAAGCGGCATAGATGTTGACGGGCAGATTCAGCCTGAATAGTTTTCCTACGGGTATTTGAAAAGATGACCCCACATTCATGGTGAGTGTGGACGACTGGGCGGTCTGCCCGTAGCTTCGTCCGTTGTTGAGGAAATTAAGTCGGAGGGTAGGGGTTCGCTTGAAGGAAACGGAGGTGTTCACGCTCCTGCGCACTCCTTTCTTGTTTTTCGTCATCCAGTTCAGCTGGTTTGCCAGTTCGAAGGACGACGTACGCCTGCGTTGCTCCACCGGCAGATTGTTCGACAGAATGTCCCCTTCGTTCTGGTCGAACCTTCCTTTTATCACGAACGACTCATTCAGATAGAGATTGTCGCCGTTTTTCAGATAGTTGACCGACAGCTTGGGCAGGTGGATCTTGGAGAGCGGCGAGGTGGTCTCACTGACGGTCACGTAGTCGCCCTCTCCCGCCATCATGACAGAACTCTGGCTGATGTCGTGCGTTGCTCGGTGGTAGCTGTAGTCTGCGTTGATTTTGGCCGTGGTGATAGAGTCGAATTTCTGAATGGCGTTGACGGTAGCCATGGCATTGCGCTGATAGGCATACTCGCCCTTGGGAGGAGCGCCGCCGTCGAAGCCCCCGAACAGCACTGTGGCCCGGGTGCTGATGCCCGACCCTCCGAAGTGATCGTACATGTCGGCATGGGCAAAGTTCTTGTAGTTGCTTCCTTTCAGCGAGCAGATGGTCTGGAACTTGTCGGTGAACATCATGCCGGTGAGTCCGAGCAATGCCTGCAGCTCGTCCTTTCCGTCCTGCATCCATCCGATGCCTGCCTCTTCTTGTCCGAAAGGCTTGAACTTCGCTTTTTTCGCCAGCTTGATGTTCATCGACACCTCGTCGCTGGGCAGGTCCTTCTCGATTTTACGTGAGTGATGGTTGCGCACGATCTCCACGTTTGTCACGTAGTCCGCCGGGATGTTCCTCGTGGCGAGGTTGTACTTGCCGCCCAGCAGGTCAAGCCCCTCTATGTTGAACTGCGAGATGGGCTTGCCCATATAGCTGATGGCACCGCTCTGAGCCACGTCCACTCCCGGGAGCCGTTTAAGTCCGTCCTCCAGTGTCACGTCGCCCTTGCCCAGGAACGAGGCCAGATTGTGGCTCAGCGTGTCGCCTTTCTGCCATAGCGGGCGTCCTTTTATCGTGACCTCCCGCAGCGCCATCGTTTTCGGGCAGAGCACCATGTCCTGACGGATGTCCTTCCCGCTTGCTTTCAGCACGACGGAGTCTTTCTCATAACTGAGGTGGCTGAACATGAGCATGAACTCCTCGCCCTTCAGTCCTTTCAGCTGCAGGCTGTAGGTGCCTTGAAGGTTGGTGGAGGTGAAGGCCACGGTCTTGCCCCCTTCCAGTGCCTTCACAATCACGTTGCTGGCAGGCTTGTTCTGCAAGTCCAAGACCCTGCCGCTCACTTTCACCTGAGCTGAGGTGGCAAAGGGGAGCGTCAACAGTAAGATGGCAAGAAATATTCTGTACATGTCGGTTTATTCTAATTCCAATGGTTGATATTGGTTGCACTTAAACGGTATGGCCACACCATTGATGATTCTCGTCAGATATCTCAATGGGATGCTCCTGTCGGGATTCCGAGGGGTTTTCTCCAGGCTCCACAGGGTCCAACCCTGTTCGTCGGCGTCACTTATGGTGTGATAATAAAGCGGGTCGGCCGGGTAGCGTGGGTTGAGAAACAGCTTGTTGCGTCTTTCGATAAACTTCTCACGCTTGATTTTCTGGTTCGGACGCTTTGCCTCTTCCATCGTTATCGGAAACACTCTCTTGACAAGCTCGAAGAGCTCAAAAGTGAAGATGCCGCCTTCGTCCTCGCATTTCACGATGAGCCCGGGCAGCCCGTGGAATTTCCATGGACCGGCCGTAGACGCCACTTCTTCCGCAAACCATGCGGTCCATTTCCTGCCGGCATAACTTGTCTGTGCTTTGCTGCAGAGAAATCCGCTCACGGTCATCGTGTCCTCGAGAACAGTCCATTTCTGCTCCTCATTCTCTTCATACACATAATGTTGGACCGGTATGTCCTCATATACTGTCATCTTCTTGCCGCCTATGTCCCTCAGTATGGTGGGCACGTGCGCTTTCTCCTCTGCGGACATGGCGTCAAACGTTTCCTGAGTCTCTCCGTTGATTTTTGTCCAGAAACTATGGTAGCCCATTGTCTTGGTGAAATGTTGTCCAACGAGGACGACCGTCTGCAGAGAGTCTGTGACCGGCTCTCCGTCTGCTGTTTTTGTGTTGACGCGGAAATGATACCCCACGGTAAACATTGTGGAGTCAATCGGCGTTTCGTCTTTGGCATGAATACCAGAATAAATCATGCCAAACAGAATAATTATAAACAGTTTTTTCATCATTAAAATTTTTTTCTGATTATGGTAGTGAAATAAATACGTGATTCAATTTCAAGCTGCATTGACCTGTCTGTCATAGCAGACTATCGTCTTGTCTTCTTGTCTTCTCGTCTTCTCGTCTTCTCGTCTTCTTATTTTTCTAACGGCTGAAACACATGTGCTTTCTTCCCTACGAATACTCCATTGATGATTTCCGACATCTCTCCGCTGCCGTTCTCGTAGTAAATCACGTCTTCAGTCTGGGTTAAAGCCCTGATGTCTGCGTAATACATCGGGTTTTTCGGGTAGAGTTTGCTCCCGAAAATTTTGTTGCGCTGGCTGATCAGTTTCTTGTCAGCCACTTTCTTTGTAATGGCGTTATGCTCATAAAAGACGGGCGTCTTCACTTTTTCCAGACCTTCCATCGCAAAACGGTGGATGCCGTCACGGCTTTCGGCTTCGAGTATCAGTCCGGGCAGGCCGTTCAGTTTCCATGGGCCGGCAGCGACAGGGATGTCCTCCGTGAAACGTACGGTCCATTCGAGTCCGTGATATTTGCTGCTGGCCGTCTTGCATCGGTAGCCGTTTATGGTCAGCGTGTCGAGCTCCCGTATGGTCCATGTCGGCCGGTCCAGCTCCTCGCACGACTCATAATGGCCTGGCGGGATGATGTCTCTCACGGTCGTCATGCCATCAGGATAGTTGGTCCACACTTCTGGCACATGACACATGGCATCCGACTGAACCGTAGCGTAGTTTTCCAGTGTGAAGTAGGTCGCGTCTTCCGTGTCTTCCAGATATTTGTGATAGGGATAGAAGCGGGCGCAATGCCCGCCTGACTGAAGCACACACCGCATGCTGTCGGTCACAGGCTGACCGTCAGAATCCAAGGTTTTGCAACGGTAATTGTACACAACCACGACGTTCGATACATCGATGCTGTCCTGATGCAGTTTTGCGGCAAGATAGGTGGCCATGAGATCAGTCAAGCCGTCATCCTGGGCATGCACTGCTGTAGCAAGCGTGAAGGTAATAATGGTTATTAAAATTTTCATTGCTTTTGTTTTTTTTACACAAATGATTAAAAATTATAAAAAAATATCTCAATTTTCTCTTTTAAATTGAATATCAAACAAAAATTCGTAACTTTGTTATGTAAAACAAAAAAAATATTTGTTATGGCAAGACCTATTAAAGAAACACCTGTTCTGAAAGGCGAAGACGCATACAATTTCGAGTGGAGAAGATTGGAGGTTGAGAACAGAACAACTGAAGAGCGCGCTGAAGCTCGAAAAAAATTTCAGGAAGCAGTTGCAGAAGCTAAAAAACATATTGAGTGGTGTTGGTAAATTATGAGACTCATTCCCTTGACCTCTGACTATAAACTGACCCAATTTGATTGTGGGGACAGCGATTTGAATGATTTTCTTCTTAACGATGCAAAGAAAGCTTATGAATTGCGTATCGCTAATACGTTCATTCTTGAAGACGATGGACGTATTGTTGCATTTTTTTGTTTCTTTATGTCTCTTATACTGTCCATTCTTCTTTAGGTATCAGAACATGCCATTATTCCTTTTCAAGCGGCTTAAACACATGTGCGCTTGTCAGCAGGGGGCGTCCGTCGGCGTATATGTACTGCTTGCCGCCAAAATTCATCACGTCCATGTGGTTGATGGCACCGCCGAGCGACAAGGTATATCCAGTCTGTGCCGACCCGCTCTTATCTGCAACGTGGTACATCGGATTACCCGCATACTGGTTGTTGCCGTATATTTCGTTGCGGTATTTCAGCAGCTTTGCGTATTTCATGCGGTGAACCTCGGGGTTCTGTTCGGGGCTGGTAATCGGTGAGGACTCTTGTCGCAATTCTGAAAGGCAGAAAGTATGTGCTTCGCTCTCTGCGCGGACAATCAGTCCCGGCAGGCCATGCAGGCGCCAAGGACCGGCCGACGACGGTATCTCGTCCGTGTAATACGCATGCCATTCCACGCCTCGGAATGTTGCAGTGGCTTGCTGGCAGAGATAGCCGTTCACGGTCATCGTGTCTTCCTTGAGTGTCCACTCGATTTCGGGCGTCTCTTCAGTGCCTTCGTATTCGTGCGGGAAGATGAATTCTCGTATGGTGGTGCTTCCCGTGGGGAGGCCGATCCACACGGTTGGCATGTGCATCAAGGCTTCCTGGTAGGCTGCTACGATGTCAGCTTCTGATGGCTCGCCGCTCTTTGTATAGTCGGAGTAGGGCATCGACTTGGTCAGCAGCCGTCCTGCCTGTACCGCAAGCTGCATCTTGTCGACGACATCTTTTCCACTGGCGGTCTGAGTCCTGCATTCATACTCATACACAGCCACGAACTGGGCCGTGTCGACCACTTCTGTCTGGGCCTGTGAAGGAAGAACCCCCAACACGGCAATTAGCAATAAGAATGTTCTGGTCATTTTGTGTGATTAGTTTGTTGATTTATAATTAGTTCAAATTTCTATTCTTTAAAGTTTCCCGCACGATCATCCCTGACGGTGCGGGAGTAGCTCCATGATAACAACTTTCATTAACTACATTATCTCTATCTTGTTGTACAAATTCATGAAGCTTTTAATTTCTGACTTACTTTTCATTTATCTCATAATCCTGTCTCTTATCATCTTCATTCCTCATCCTAAAATAATTGTTGTCATAAGTAACTACATTTTTCACTTTTCACTATTCACTTCGTAGAATCTTTTCACAACTCGGCAGAGTTCAAACAAGTTTGACTTTGCACTCGCTGCTCCAAGATTTCACTGTTCACTAAAAAGTCTCATCATTTCTCCCTGTTTTTGGGGATCTTCTGGAATTTATAGGTCACGTGGAGCATGATGTAGCGGGGCAGGGTGTTGCGAATGGTTTCGGTACGTCCCTGTCCGTTGATGACAATCTGCGTGTTCGAAAGCTGGTGGAGTATGTCGAAAGCCTCGAGGTTGACTAAGATTTTTCCTTTGCAGAACGGACGTGACACGGAGGCGTTCCACACGAGGTCATCGCTGTTGAGCGACCTCTCACCATATCCTCGCCGCGAGTACATCTTGACGTCGGTGTTGATGTTCAGATTTTTCAGCCATGCAGGGCACGATTGATATTTGAACACATAACCTCCATTGATTCCGTAGGAGAAGTCAACGGCATTGATTTCCTCAATGGTGTGCTCCTTGTTGTTGGCATGACGGTATTGCCCATACAGCTGTGCACCGAGATAGAGGTCGTTATAGCGGTAGTTGAGAGTCAGTCGGTCTTCCAGATACCAGTTGTTCACATGGGATAACGAGGTCTTCACTTCCGGCATCTCGGAAGTCAGGGCATTGGTTGCCATCGCATAGTCCACATTGCGTGTGTAATCACCGTGGATGTAGTTGTTGAGTGTCAGCCGCTTCTCCTTGTCGGGCTGGATGCCGAAGCTGCTGAAGAAATAGGTTTGCCAGTTTCCGTCCACATTCTGTGGCTGGTAGGTGTAGACGCCGGTCTGGGTGTTGTAGGAATAGCCTTGCGACACCTGGTTGAGGAAAAATCGCAGTCCTCCGCCGATGTTGAACGTGGTGTTGTGCTGCTTCCAGCTTCGGGTGAAGCTGGTCTGCATCCGGTGGTCGGTTCGCATCTTCAGATGAGGGTTGCCGAGCCGGATACTGAGCGGATTGGCGTCGTTACGGATGTCCACCATGTTGTAGAGGTCGGGCATGGTCATCGACAATGAGTAGTCGAAACTGACATACCGCTCCCAGTTGTTCCATGCCAGATAGGCGTAAACTGATGGAGTGAAGGTGAATTTCTTCTGCTGTAGTTCGGTGTTGACGGCCTCGCTCCTGTAATCCAATCGTTCGTTCAGGAAATTTATAGGAGCCTGTATTCTGAAATATTGGTATTTCCCGTCTTCATCCTTCGTGTACTTCGTCTGAAACGAAATCACATGCTTCTCGTTTGTCTTCCTCCTGTCGTAGGAGTTGTTGGCATCCATGGCCAGCAGCAGCGAGTCGCGGCTGGAGGGGAGCGTTCCGAACTGATGCCATGTGTCGTCTTCCCAATAGGGAAGCCGGTCAAGTCGGTAGTCATCCCGTGTCTGGTGGTAGTATGCCCTGTTGTAGCCGTAGACTGTCCTGAGCGACCATCCGTTAAGCCAAGTTATGTCATAGAACGGGCCGATGGTGAATGTGGATGAGTTGTTTGGAGAATGGGTATGTCGGTTGCTCAACGTCCGTGGTTGTCCCGTCCGATAATAATCGACCGCCTGGCTGTCGTAACTGTATGAATGGTGGTTGTTCAGGCTGCCAAGTAGCTCGAAACCAATCTGGTCGCCGGTTGGGAGCTTGTGGGTGAGATCGATCGACATGGATGAGTTGATGCCGTTCCCGTCATTTTTGCTTTTCATGTGGCTCTTGTTCACGAGTGCTGCCTGGAGGTCGGGATTGAGCGATGCGGAGAAGGCCTCGTCGAGCACTTTCTTTGCCGTCCCGAAGTATTCCGGGTTGGTGAGCATGTTGGCATAACGGCTGCCTCCGTGGCTGTCGTTGTCGAAATAGCCGAAGCGGAGTTCGGCTCCCAGCCAGAATGGCTGTTTGAGTTCAAAGCGGTTGCGGATGCCGAACCTGTTGTCGTGGGAGAGGGAGTTGTTCAGCATCCTGGAGTAGGTGCTGCTCGACGAGGCGAAGAACTGCTCTGTGCTGGTGAGGGTCACGTCCCTGGTCTTGCTCCATGAGAAGTCTATCGTGACGTTTTCTTTCCAGCGCTTGTCCTTCTCGTCAATCAGCAGGTCCAGCCCGGCATTCCGCGTACTGCGTTCTCCCTGTGGTTGGTTCGACGGGCTCCATTCGCCGTTCGACCCCGGCCGTCGGCTTTCGTTCACGTTGTTGGTGTTGAAAAACGCGGTAAAGCGGGAGTTGTCGGTATAGCGGAGTGCGAACAGGCGTGCCAGATAGCGCTCGTCGAAACGGTTGCCTTCTGCGTCCCGCTCTCCGAAGGGCGTCCCGCCAGCCAGTTCCACATTGGCAATCCATCCTTGGGCATATTCACGCTTCAGCACCACGTCCATCACATAGAGTTTCTTCTCGTCGTCGCGGCCCAGCCACTCGCTCCGGTCGGTGGACTTATGGTGGACCATCACGTTTTTCACGGTGTAGGATGGCAGGTTGTCGAGCAGCACGGTCTTGTTGTCCTTGAAAAAGTCCTTGCCGTTGAGCAGCAGTTCGTCGATTTGCTCTCCGTTCACGAGTATGCGGCCGTCGTCCTTGAGCTCCACGCCGTCGAGCTGGCGGATGAGCGCGTCGAGCATCGACCCTTCGGGCAGGTTGAAGGCATCGGCGTTATACACGATGGTGTCGCCTTTATATACCATCTTCACCTTGGTGGCACGGATGGTCACTTCGTCCAGCATACGCTCCATCAGCTCTGCCTGGGTGGGCTTTTTCTTCATCAGATGCCAGGGAGCATCGAAGAAGGTGTTGCGCGCCACACGTTTCACCTCAAAATTGATGTCGAGTGTCTCATATTCCGGGTGCTCAGCTCGTATGATATACTTCTGCGGTCGGGCAGGCACCTGAAAGCGGTAGCCCACATCATACTTGGTGCCGCCGTCCCACTGACCCATGCCGAACACTCGCGTGGTGTCGACGACGGTGCTGTCGGAGGTCATCAGCGTGATGAAGGTGTTGTCAATGCCGATGCGCGTCACATTGTCACGCACATGTCCCCACAGGGCAATCTTGCGTTCCTCTTTCGGATTATCCTGCGCCCGTAAGGATATAGTGAGGGCTGTGCTGACAAAAACAGCCAGCATGAATAATGCTTTTTTCATGTTGTCTTGATTTTTGCCAGTTGACAAGGACACCCTGTCAACTGGCTGGTTTTCACTTTATGCCGTCAGCCGCAGTGAGGCAAAGACGGAATCTTTCGGGGAGTTCCGAATGTCGTCTGTACACATGACGTTCAATCACCCCGTTTTCTCTCGGAATGACGAGGGTCATGGAGTCTTTTGTATGCCATTCGATATCCTCATAGCGGTCGCCCACAAAAACTCTGTCGTCGGACTCGAAACGGATATCGCCACACCAGCCGCCTGCGCTGCACCAATAGCTTTTCGGGTCGCTGAAGATGGTGAACCGGCTGTAAATGCCATTGCTGACAGTGAGGTAATGTTCCTGGTATGGTATGGTGTCGGGGTCTTCTTTCCATACTCCGCAGAGCATCCGGCTCTTGTCCTTTTCAGCATCCGACAATGCCTTGAGAATCCGTATCACCCCGCTGTCCGGCGCGGTGCGGTGCCATTTCTCTGTGATGTTCGGACCCGATTGCATGGCGGTCATTTCGGGGGTACGTGTCCACTCGTAAAGATAAGTGTCGGTGTCCAGCATGGTATAGTTCATCTGGTCGCCTTTATAGTCGTAGAACTTGCCGTTGCGGAACGTGACTGGCTCACCACTGAAATTGAAGTTCATGTTCACTCCGTTGTACCGGCTGTACCAGCTGAAGTTCATCATCATACCGTTCCCGAAATACTGATTGTTCTTCAGAAATGGCGTCTCTTCGTAGGGTGAGCCCGTGTTTTTTGCCCATTCTATCTCCCAGCAGCCTTCAAGCGGTGTTTTCTCCGGTTTTGTATGGAACGTGGCGAACGCGGTGGCCGCCATGAATAATACGATGAGCACAAACGATGCCGCTGTTCTTAACGTGGCAAAGCGTGATGGCTTCCAGCGGTTCATAAACAGGATTCGACGCTTGATGACCGAACTGCCGAAGGCAGGCATAATCTGCACCCAGCTGCTGTTTTTCAGACACATCCTCAGCAGGTTCATCTGATATTGCTCGCGGTCGCGTCCGCTGTCCATCACGTCCTGATCCACTTCCATCTCCTGCTGCAGTTTGTGCTCATGGCTGAAGAGCCATACGAAAGGATTGAACCACAGGACGGACTGCAGCAGCTGCATGAGGCAGAGCTTGCGGTAATGGTGGTGGGCCAAATGGCGGCTTTCGTGGAGGAACACGTCGTCGCGGACGCTACCGTCGATTTTCATAGGCATGAATATGCTGTTGCCGAACGAGAACGCCGCTGGCACGTCCGTGTCGTACACTCTTACGCCTTTTTCCATGTCCATGTGGGTGCTGCGCTGGCGGATGCGCACCAACCATAGCATCTGCACGATGAAAAACAGCAGCATGACTGCCACACCGGCGTAGAAGACAGTACGGATTAATGGGAATGCCTCACTGGCGAAGACGTTGGTGCTGAAAAAGGGCTTTGCCTCCGATCTTGATGCCGACGGTTTTGTGGCTTGGTGGTAGATGACGGGCAGCTGCTTGCTGGTTTCAGCCTTCTTTTCTGCTCCGTCAGCATGAGCGCCGGCTACGGATTCTTCTGACTCCGTCCATACGGCTTCACGCTCCACGTATCTCACCGGCTGCATGAAGGTGGCAAGCAGTGTCACTGACACGGCAGCCACGATATACCATTGGCTCGTGCGTGGATGGCAGCGCATACGGATCAGCAGGCGGTAGACTCCATACAGAAGACCTGCCAGCAGGATTCCTGTCAGCGGATATATGCCAAATTCTATACTCATTTTTTCCCTTCTTTAATGATGTTCACGATTTCATCGATTTCTTCCTGCGACAGGTTTTCTTCCTGGGCAAAGAAAGAGACGAGACGGGCGAACGAGCCGCCGAAGAAGGCTTTCGTGGTGTCCTTGATGGAGAACCGTGCATATTCTTCCCTGCTGACCAAGGCGTGGAAAATCAGTTTGCGTCCCTGATGGAACGACTCCACGAATCCTTTCTTCTCCAGAATCTGAAGAAATGTGGCCACGGTGTTATAAGCCGGTTTCGGGTCGGGAAACTTCTCGGTGATATCTTTTCCGAATCCCTTGTTGTCGGGGAGTTGCCACAGGCATTCCATCACCTGCAGCTCCGAGTTGGTCAGTTTTTGTTTTGCTTTCATAGGCTTATCTCCTGTTTTTAATGGTGATTCCGTGCTTTTGCGGATGATAACATTGCAAAATTACAACGAAATTTTTAGTTGAACAAATGTTTTTCATAATTTTTTTAGTAATCAATAATTTTTTAACTAATTTTTTAGTTGTTTTGGCTTGTGGTTGGTGGATAAAGCAGTTTTTAGCTTTTTTTACGGCAAAGTTCTTTTGAGCACGGACAATTCACAAAAAAAACGCATACAGAGAATAGTCCGTATGCGTTTTTTTTCTTTTATGAAACCGAAAAAAGTTGAGCGAATGCAATGGCGGGGGATGGCATGACAGCTACAGGTTGAGCAGCTTTGTCACGTCGGCGGGGTTCAGTGCCCATTCATAGGTGTATGACTCGTCCGCGGTGTCGGCGGTTTCCACGATGGCCAGTCCTTGTGCTTCGGCTTTTAGGGTGAGCAGCTCGCCGATGCTGACTTTTCCGTTGAGCCGCCTCAACAGCGCATCGACGGACTGAGTGCTCAGACTGTGCAGGTTTTGTCCGGAGAACGGCATCTCCAGCCAGATAATCTCGCGCTTTCTCACGTCGAGCACGCCGAACACAAGACCTTTGGAGAGGTTGCCCTCGCTGATGCGTACCATATGTTGGACGCACGACGGGTCGTAGGCCACGCCGTCTGCCTCCGACAGCTTCATCTCATAGGCGGAGTCCATCCAGCCTACTACAAGGTTGGGCGACAGAGCTCCCTGAGAGTAGGCATTGCAGGTGAAGGTCACGTAACGGGCATGGGCAGCTTCCAGCTCGGGCAGCGACAACTCGATATACTCGGCCGTGCCCACCAGCTCGGGTATCGAGCGGATGTCGCCGGAATGCTTGGCGCCATGGCAGGTGAGATTATAGTATGCACATTCCTCTTCGGAGCCGTTTTCCATGCCTATCCGCGCACTCAAGTCCATGTCGAGGTGCTGAGCATGAAGTCCTTTGCCCCATTGCATAAACAGGCGTACAGCATCGCCCTCGACGGGGAAGCGTGTGCCCATCAGGGCGCACGACGTGTCCTGGATGGTGGTGGAGCGGTCGCCCACGCTGACTGGGATGTTGTGCAGTGACGGTTCGATATAGATGGTCTTGGAGGTGGTGGACTGGTTGGCGAATCGACGTGACATGGACGTGCGATAGATGTCGAGCACGGCATCTTTCATCGATTCCAATTCATCAGGAGAATACAGTGCTACAAGTTTGTTGGGACCTAAAAGGTGGGTCAACCCTGTCAGTGGGCGGGCCAGACGTTCTGCGTGTGGGTCGAAATAGCTTTCGGCGGCATTGCCGAGCGACAGCAGCAGACGGGCCGGCATGAGGTCGGACACTTCATTGAAAGCTGCTGTCACTTTGTCCTTCCCGAATCGCAGCATCGTGGAAAACAGACACCGGGCGAAGAGGCCGGGCCGCTGCTTGAGCAATGTCAGCATTGTGTCTGCATCGTTGGAGGTGCGGGACTTGTCGATCTTTCCTTGGAAGGTGGGGTAGTCGTCGTGGTAAAACACGTCAAGCAGCGCGGCCAGATTCTCAAAACCTCTCTTGCGGGAATATTCTCCCAGACGGAGTGCACGGATCATCCTCACCCACATACCGCGTTTCGGATTCATATTTTCAGCGGCTTGTGCAGCACTCATCGGAAGATGGTTCAGCCACCGGGCCACACGCTGGCAGCTCTTTCGGTCGTATTTCAGTTTCAGACGCTTCTTCATCGCGACTGATGCTTCAGCCCCCTTGTCCAGCGGACTCCATAGATGATAATAAAGCCGACGGGCATTCTGGACGAAAGTCTTGGGCTCAATAATCTGTACGTATCCGGTCTTTTCGTACCATAGGTAGCGTAGCACGTCGGTGGGTGTCTTCATGAGTCCCTGTGCTGCTTCCTCATTGTCTGTCCTTATCAGGTGGCGGATCACGATCATCAAGTTCTCCTTCATCTGGATTTTGACGTCGGACGGGATCGGGTATTCCATAAGCAGTTGCTCAAGGGAGAGTCTCTGCGTCGCGTCGAGTGGGGTGGAAGAGGCGAGGAGCGAATGAAACACCTGCTGGAGGTCGTCGCGGGTGAACAGCCTCAGCTCTTTCTTCTTGCTTCCCTGGCCTTCATACACGTAGTTGGCGGTTTGGAACGGTGTGCCGCAGAACGGACAGCCGTTATATCGCTCGAGCGGGAAGGTGCCCTCAGGGATAAGGTGGCCGCAGGGCAGGGTGGTGCCTTTGATTCCGGAATCCTTGTCAAGCAGGTTGGCAAACATGGTGATGAAATGGTCAGCGATGGTCTCGCCAGTCGGCACATTCCATCCTTTCACCAGCGGAGCCCAGTTCAATTCCACACCCATGATCTCTTTGATGCAGTCAACGATTTCTGCCAGACGCTCAGCGGGCACTGAATTCAAGGCATGCAGCAGATCCTCGTTCACGCTGAATCCTTTCTCGCTCAGCCTGGCCACGAAAGCCATCACCGGCACTGTGGGTGTCGACGCCATATCGATTGCCTCGCGCTCGATGTCGAGAAATATTGCGCGGTAGCGGAGCGCAACCTGTGTCATTTGCTTGCTCTTCATTTTTTTTCTGTTTTTTTGCGGCTTTCCAAGTATTTGTACAGGTAATAAAGTCTCAATAAAAAAAAGACGGAAATTTCCTCCCTGTTCATCATATCGAACAAGCCGAAGCTTCTCCGATATAAAACTGTCAATGAAGTAAGGCAGGATTGGTCCGTCTTTTTTTAGTCTTTTTTATAAAATATGGTCTTAGTTCGGCCGGTACACCCGGATGCCGAGATGGGATTTCTGCCCTTGTGAGTAGTTGTAGAAGGTCTTCTGGTCCATCACCACTTTCTTGTAAAGGCTGGAGGCATGCATCAGATGCAGCTTTCCGTTCTGCCAGAACACGATGCCCACGTGGCTGGTGTCGAGTCCGTCCTTGTTGGTGATGATACTGATGATGTCGCCGGTGTGCACGTCGGCTAATTCCTTGGGACTGCCGTTCAGCCGGGACTTCGGTATATAGCGGAACATACGGCCGTTGGTCTCCTGCTCCTGACTGCGGATCACAGGAATGAACTCCGGATGCAGTTTCAGCTGCTTGTAGTATTCTGGATGGGCGCTCATGTAGTTGATGTTCACAGTCTGGATGGCAGAGAATGGGGCACCGTCGCGAACCACCTGGCGCACCAGTCCCAGTTGCTCGTTGTCCTCTCCCCACCATGTGAAATAATGTAGTCTCGATGTGTAGTCGGTCATTTTACCGTTGCGAAAGCGGATTTTTGTGAGATTGCGGCAAAAGTCATCGAACGTGCGTTTGTTCTCCTTGTCGCAAAGATACAGTGCGAATACGGTTTCGACGAAGGTGGTACAGTCCAGGCCGTGGACATTGACAATCAGATGCTCCTTATTACCTTCCTCCAGCGTATGGGCCACGTATGGGATGCCGAGGAATTGCTTCCCGAAGTAAATCATGCGGTTCTCATTGCCGGCCTCAGTAGCTGCCTTGTGCAGAATCGACTCGATTTTCGCGCGGTCGGCCTGCGTACATTCCACTTCCTGGCTCCAGGCCGCAGCTGATGACAATAGGAACAAACTTGCCAATATATGTCTTAATAAATTCATTCTATATACTTTCTGACTGAATTCAATGGATCCTAATTTACTTGAAGAATGAAGGCTTAAACTTCAAATTTCAAACTTCAAATTTCAAAGAAATTTTTATCTCCGGTAGAGTATGTCCTCGATGGTGTGACCGAACATGAAGCGGCTCATGTCTACACCGCCCTTGATGCCCTGCACGCGGCTCTTGTCGGTGAACTGCCACATGATATAGTCTTGGTCGTTGTTCAGCACGGGCTGGTTCGTCGTGTATGCGGCTATCCAGAATTTGTACTGATTCCAGTAGTAGCTTTGGAAATATTTGTTGTAGAAGTTGCGGCCGGTATAGATAATGGGCTTTGCCCCGTAGGCACGGGTCACCATCTCGCACAGGCGCTGAAGTCGGCTTACAAACAGGTCGTACGACACACCGTTCGTCAACTCCACGTCTATCACGGGGAGGATGTCCTGCTGCTGAGGGTCGATGTTGCGCATCATATTGCGGAACTGAAGCTCTGGATCCACGTGGGCACGGTAGAAGTGGTAGCTGCCCACTTTCAGACCGTAGCGATGGGCCTCTCGGATATTGAAATGGTAGCGGTCGTCAACAAAGTCGCTCGATTCTGTGGCTTTCATAATCACGAACGTCACCTGAGGGTCGCGTGCCACTTCTGCCCAGTTGATATACCCTTGGTAGTGACTGATGTCGATGCCGGTCCTGCCTGGGCCGCTGGCTACCACAACCCTCCGGTTGTTGAAAAGAGGGGGCTGCTGAAGGTCGGTGCCAGGACGGTCGGGGTTGGCTGTGTAGTTCGTGGGGGAAATCTCGGTGAACTCGACGGGCTCCGGCAGTTTCGACTTCTTGCTCTTCTTCTTTTTCTTGTCGTTCGTCTCGTAGCGGTTCTCAAAACGGGGATTGTATTGGGCAACGGCAATTGTACATATGCTCAGCAGCAAAACCAACGCAAGGATTATCTTAGGGCAATTACTGTTCATCATTATTAATTAGGCTTGAATGGATGGGAGATGATAGGAAAAAGGAATGCGACATCATCTTTTTACCGCAATAGTTCAGCAAAGATACGATTATTATCGCTATTATCCAAAAAAAAACTCCTTTCACACCTACTATTTACGATTTATTTGCAAATAAACAAGAAAGGAGGCACGCTTTTGCGGTCTCCTTCCTGTTTGTTGTGACGGGATTTGTTTATTTCGTTTCTGACTAAGATAGATGAGAAATAATTGACTCATTTTTGCTTGGCAAGTCTGTCAACTAACTATTGTCTCGTCTTCTTGCCTTCTCGTCTTCTCGTCTTCTTAAATACTATAGCACGTAAACGATGGCGAGGCGGTTCGACGTCTTGCCTTCTACGCCACGGCCTTCGATGGCGTCGATAATCACGCCGCGGCTCTCAAGATAAGCAGCTACGGCATTGGCACGGTTCATCGACAACTTCTGGTTCCATTCGGCGTTGCCTTCTGGAGATGCGGTACCGATAATCTGCACGTGTGAGCCTGGCTTGATGGAGTTCAGGTCCACCTTCGCGTCCTCGCTGATGTCCCACTTGCCCTGCTCGAACGGCACGACTTTCAGATTGTCGATTGAGATGGTGCGGGTGCCGCCTTCAACAACGCGCTCCACCACTTTCTCCACCACCTGCGGATTCCTGCGGCAGTCTTCAAGCATGGCGTTCAGGCGTGCAATCTCGATGTCGCAGTCACGACCGAACTTGAAGTTGTGGCCGCCGTAGGAGCAACCGAACTTGTAGTTGTAGCCTACAGAGAGGCTGAAATAGGCATAGTGCTTGTTCATCTGGATGCCGCTGTGGCCGTCTTTGTTCAGATTCCAGAGAAGCGCAGGCTCAAGATATACCTGATGCTCTTTCTCGTCGCCAAAGTTGTAGGCGATGTCCACGCCGGTCTTCAATGTCAGCACGTCGCGGTCTTCTTTCTTCACCAACTGACGCTTGCTTGACGGAGAGAACACATGACCCCAGCCAAAGCCCAGCTGAGTGATCACTTCTATCTGCTGGGGCTCGCCAAGGTAGCCGTTCAGCAGGTTGGTCAGGTTCACTGTTCCGTTGATGCCCAGGTTCATCGCGCGGAAGAAGTTGTGGCCGTGGGATTTGGTCACACCTTCTGTGTCGATGTAGGCCTGTCCTTCAGGAGTGTCGTAGTAGGTGCGCACCGTGCCCAGCATGTTGTATGTGTCGAAACGTGCATGGCCACGGTTGATGTGGTCGTATTTCTCTGCATGGGAGCCAAACCAAGTGGTGGCCTCAATATTCATGCCTATCACAGGGGTGAAGTCCTTGCCTACGCGAATGCCGAATGTGGGGTTCAACGGGAATACCTTGTTTCCTGCCAAATTCGTGTTCACGCCTAAATTAGCGCCAACATACACGTTGTCGGTGAACTCGCCGGTCAGCAACGACTGCTGGGCATTTGCCGCACTTGCTGCACATGCCAATGCGAGAATGGAAAAAATCTTTTTCATAAAAAAGAAACTTTTGGTTAAATGAATGTATGAATGAATGATTTTGATTGCAAAGATAATGAATTTTTCACTCTTTTTCGCATTTTTCAGTGCTTTTTCATCTTATCTGGCTGAATTTTTCAGAAAAACAGGCATTTGACGCTTTTTCTGTTAACTTTCACTGTCGGATAGTGATTACAAAACATAAAAAAAAGAGGGTCCTGAATCAGGACCCTCCTATAATGCTTTCTTCAGTTGATTACTGAGGACGGCTAACTACGTAAACGATAGCCAGACGGTTAGAAGTCTTACCTTCAACACCGCGACCCTCGCAAGAGTCAACTACTACGCCACGCTCCTTCAGGTAGTCAGCAACAGCCTGTGCACGGTTGTTGGAGAGCTCCTGGTTCCAACCTGCGTTACCCTCAGGAGATGCAGTACCGATAATCTGTACGTGTGCACCTGCAGGGATTGAGTTCAGGTCTTTCTGAGCTGCGTCAGAGATGTACCACTTGTTAACCTCGAAAGGAACAACCTTCAGGTTCTCCATTGCGATACCTGGCTTCTCAACATACTTGATAACTTCCTTCGGAACTTCCTTGATAACTTCCTTGGTGATAACCTGAGGCTGCTTGCGGTTGCACTCGTCGAGCAGAGCCTGCAGTTTAGCGAGCTCAGCATCGCAGTCACGTCCAGCCTTGAAGTTGTGGCCACCATAAGAGCAACCAAACTTGTAGTTGTAACCGAGAGAGAGTGAGAGGTAAGCATAGTGCTTGTTGAACTCGATGCCATCGAAACCGCTCTTGTTCAGGTTCCAGATAACAGCAGGCTCAATGTAGATCTGATGCTCCTTCTGTGAACCAAGGTTGAAAGTGAAGTCAAGTCCAGCCTTTGCACTCAGGTGGTCGCGATCCTCATCCTTCACCTCGTCAATGCCAAGAGTCTGAGCAACGAAGTGAGTGTTGTTCTTCTCGCTTGACGGTACAAATACCATACCCCAGCCAAGACCAGCTACTGTAGAAATCTCGAATGGACGAGGCTCACCCTGGTAGCCGCAGAATGCGTTCATCAGGTTGATTGTTCCATACACACCTACGTTGGCAGCACGGAATGCGTTGTGCTTGCCATCCTTCTGATACATGTCGAAACGCTGTGGGAAGATGCGGCTGTCTTTCTCAGAGTGAGAGCCGAACCACGCGCTTCCTTCTACGAACACACCGAAGATCGGGTTGAAGTCCTTACCGAGACGTACGCCGAAGGTAGGGTTGAGAGGGAATGCCTCGTCAAAGGCAAGATTCGTGTTTACACCACCATTGATACCGATGTATACATTATCGGTAAATTTCGGGTTGTAAATCGTTTGCTGTGCATTAGCTGCAGCACATGCACAAACAAGTGAAAGAGATAAAATTAATTTCTTCATAACATAACTAGTTTTAGTTAATAAATAGAAAATTTACTTAATTTATTGCAAATATAGTGATTTTTTCATTCATGCAAACTATTTTTTGAATTTTTTTCGCAAAATAGCGCAATTTAGCACGCTTTTTATCGCTAAATCGTGATTTTAGCAATAAAAACAAGCGATTTTGTTGAATTCTATTTTTTTTGGTTTATAATCGTTTCTTTAGGTGAATGAATGCGGTTGATTCGCTATTTCAGCGCAAAGTTAATACTTTTTTTTATAATCTTTCTCCTTTTTCCGATTTTTTTTTTGTCAACTGGAAAAAATCTTTCACTTTTCTTAAAATTTGTTAAATTCTTGCCCGTTTTTCTCCATATTATAATAAATAGTTGTAATTTCGCATAACTTTTTGCGTATGTAACATTCATTCAATATTTCTACTATCAAAAAATGAGAATCAACTTTAATTTGTCGAAGGGAATGCGGATGTGCATCTCCTTATTAATTATTATGTGTTTCCCGGTCAACACCGACGCGCAATTCTGGAAAAAATGGTTCAGAAGAAAGAAGAAGCCGAAGGTGGAGGTTGTGGAAAAGGTGGACTCGATAGAAACGGTGGATTCGATTGCATTGCTCGCAAGGCCCATCAGTTCTGACACGGTCGTTAATCTGGTGGCGTATATGCCGGATGATGTCAAGACGGACTCACTTGCGGATTTTTCAGACTATCTCACTTGTCGGGTGAACGACAAGGTGGTCAACGCCAACGGTGTACAGTTCAACATGATTGGAGTACAGGGTGGCACTTTCCTTATGGGAACGACCATCGACCAGTATTACCGTTCAGAGATTGACGAGTATCCTTGCCATAACGTGGCGCTTAACACCTTTTATATTGGAGAGACTGAGGTCACCCAGGAACTGTGGCAGGCGGTCATGGGTGTGAACCCCTCGAATTTCCGTGACCCTCAGGCTCCGGTGGAGATGGTGTCGTGGAACGACTGCCAGCTCTTCCTCAGCAAGCTGAACGCCATTACAGGGATGGAGTTCCGACTTCCGACTGAGGCTGAATGGGAATATGCGGCAAGAGGTGGATGCCTGTCCGGACACTGGATGTTTGCTGGCGATGACTTCCTCGACGGACTTGGATGGTATGTCAGCAACGCTGCCAAGACAATGCCGGTCAAGCAGAAGAGGCCTAATGAACTCGGACTCTATGACATGAGTGGAAACGTGGCGGAGTGGTGCTACGACTGGTATGGAGAATACCAGGACACTTGTCTGACCAACCCGATCGGGCCGCTGGATGGCGTTAACAAGTGCGTGAGGGGAGGACACTGGATTGACGGAACTAACGCCGCAAGAGTGGCCTTCCGTTACAGCCTCAGACCTAACAGCTCCAACTACCACACCGGGCTACGGCTCGTGGCATCGGTCACACAGGGCGATATTGATGAGGCGGTCAACAACCCTCAGCCCCAAAGACGTCATTTCACGGATTTCAGCACGCAATTCCTCGAGACGGAGACAATTAATGTCAAAGGTGTGGATGTCAATATGATTGGCGTGCAGGGAGGCGTGTTCCTCATGGGAGCTACGCTCGAGCAGACTGAATATGGCGATGTGGACGAGCAGCCCTGCCACAATGTGGCCATTTCCAGTTTCAGAATCGCACAGACGGAGGTGACACAGGCACTCTGGAAAGTGGTGATGGGCACAAACCCTTCATCCCACAGGGGCGACAACCTCCCCGTGGAGAACGTGTCGTGGAACGACTGCCAGCTGTTTATCGAGAAACTCAATGCCATCACTGGACGAAAATTCCGGCTGCCGTCGGAGGCAGAGTGGGAATATGCTGCCAGAGGCGGAAACCTCAGCAAGCAGTACTCCTTCCCGGGAAGCAACAGCTGCAACGAGGTGGCTTGGAACGCGCATATCTGCAAATCCACCAATCCCGTGGCCATCATGAAGCCTAATGAGCTCTGCATCTACGACATGGGTGGAAACGTGGCGGAATGGTGCGACGACTGGTATGCTGCTTATAATATTCTCGACCTCACCAACCCCGGCGGCCCAGGTTACGGAGCCAACAAGGTGATTCGTGGCAGCCATTGGGAGGACGGACAGCGATACTGCCACTGCTCATACAGATACAGCGCCAAGCCGGAGGCCAAGTACTATCACACGGGATTCCGACTGGCACTTTGACAAGGACATATAATGCTTTCTTCGGAAGCATCGTTTATTGAAACATCAAGAGGGCGTACCATTTGCGGTACGCCCTCTTGATGTAGTTAGGTGTATTGATGAATTAGTATTCCACTGCTGGATCCATCTCTTTAGCCTGGTCGATCATGCGCTGAATCTCACTCTCGGCAGGAACGCGGTTGCACAGGTTCTTGGCTTCGTTCGTCTCGTCGAGTTTGGCCTTCAGGTTGGCTGCCACACGGTGTTTCAGCTCTTTCACTGTGTCCACACCTGCGGCTTCCAGCAATTCGGCAAACTGTGGACCTACGCCGTTGATGCGGAACAGGTCGGCATGGTTCGTCCATTTCAGGATCAGTTTCGGGCTGATGCCAGTCTCTTCGGCCAGTGACTTGCGGCCGGCGGGCTTCCCGCATTTGGCCAGCAGGTCTTCCACTTTCTCGATTCCAGCTGCGATCAGTTTCTCGGCATATGCTTCGCCTACGCCTTCGATGTCAATAATCTTGTAAGCCATAGTCTCATTAATTTAAGGAGTTAATAATTATGTTATTTTAGGTGTTTTTAGTACACTCGGAAACCGATGGTGCGGCGCACTTCCTTCAGCGTGGCTGAGGCGCTCTCGCGTGCTTTCATCGCACCGGCTGCCGCAATCTTGTCCAGGCGGGCCGGGTCGGAAGAGAACTCGAGGATACGCTCACGGATTGGGTTCAACACGTTCACCATGTCTTCGGCCAGCTGCTTCTTCATGTCGCCATAACGCAGCGTGCAGTCGTTCCATTTCTCTTCGAAATACTGGAGCGTGTCGGCGCTTGACACGATACTCATCATCTTGAACAGGTTGGCGATCACCTCGGGCTTCTCGCTGTTGGGGCTCTGGGGACCGTTGTCGGTCACGGCACGCATCACTTTCTTTCTCACCACCTTCTCCTCGTCGCACAGGTAGATGCAGTTGCCGTCGCTCTTGCCCATCTTGCCCGATCCGTCGAGTCCAGGCACTTTCAGTGCCTCGGCACCGAAGTAGTAGTTCTGTGGCTCCGGGAAAAGGTCTGTCTTGTAGATGTTGTTGAAACGGCGGGCACACTTGCGGGCCATCTCCATGTTCTGCTCCTGGTCCTTGCCCACAGGCACCCACTTTGCCCTGTGCTGAAGGATGTCGGCAGCCATCAGCGTGGGGTAGGTGAACAAACCTGCGTTCACGTTGTCGGGCTGCTGGCGGGCTTTCTCCTTGAAGGTGGTCACGCGGCCCAACTCGCCGAGGTAGGTGTTCATGTTCAGGTAGAGATAGAGCTCTATCGTTTCTACCACGTCGCTCTGTATATATATGGTGGCTTTCTCCGGATCCAGGCCGCAGGCCAGGTATTCCGCCAGTATCGTGCGTGTGGAGTTCTGGATGTTCTTAGGGGTAGGGTGGGTGGTGAGTGAGTGCCAGTCGGCGATGAAGAAATAGCAGTTGTATTCGTTCTGCATTTTCACGAAACTTCTCACTGCACCGAAGTAATTTCCTAAGTGCAAATGTCCGGTAGGGCGTATGCCGCTAAGTACTGTGTCCATTGGTTCTTTGTCCTTTTTTTGTATGTTCTTTGTTGTTAATATCTTGCTTCTCTATGATTTACGTTTTTTGTCTTCCGTTTCTCATATCTCAAACTAAACCACTCTTCCGGTTGGCTAAATCTCAATTTTGCCGAGCGCAGCCGAAAATCATGAAATAAATTTCAAACTTCAAATTTAGTATGCGTTTTTTTCGCCATGAAGAACGTTGGTCACGGTCTTGATGATGATTTTGATGTCGAGCAGCAGAGTCCAGTTCTCGATGTACTCGATATCTTTCTTCACACGGTCCTCCATCTGGCTCAACTTGTGGGTCTCACCGCGGAATCCGCTCACCTGGGCCAGACCTGTGATGCCAGGCTTGGCGAGATGACGCACCATGTAGCGGTTGATGATGCTGGAGTATTCGTCGGTGTGCTTCAGCATATGTGGACGCGGACCGACCACCGACATGTCGCCCAGCAGCACGTTGATGAACTGAGGAAGCTCGTCGATGTTGGTCTTGCGCATGAAATTACCGTATGAGAACTTTCGGGGGTCGTCTTTCGTGGCCTGAAGTTTGTCGGCCTGGTCATTCACGTGCATCGACCGGAATTTCAGACAGCCGAACGACTTTCCGTCAAGTCCTGTTCGTTGCTGACGGAAGAAGATTGGTCCGGGCGACTGGATTTTGATGATGATGGCCGAGATGATGAACACAATCGGGAATACCAGTATCAGTACCAGCAGTGAGAACACAATATCGAAGATCCGTTTCAAGAATTGGTTCATCGGGTAGGTGAGCGGTTCGCGCCGACGAGCCACAATCGGCGTCTGGTTGAACTGCGTGAACGAAAGCTTACCGCGGAAGATGTTCAGGTCGGGCACGTAGAAGAAGCGGATGAGGTTGTTGTCGCAGTATTTCGACAACATGTTGATGCGCTCCTGGTCGTTACCCTCATAATGGGCATATATCTCGTTGATTTCGTTATTCTTATTGTTTGATGCCATCCACTCGTATATTTGGTCTGGGGTGCCGGCATACAGGTGGTTCAGGTCGGGGTCCGTAGAGGGGGATTTACCGAAATGGGCCATCGTGGTGTATCCGTGAACGGGCTGCGACAGGTAGTGGAATACGTCGAGGATGCCTGCGGTGTCGCCTATCAGCACGATGTTATTGTGGTTTCGTTGTCGTTTGCGAAGATGGAAAAATATCTTTCTTAACACCAGCCGTTCTATCAGCAGCAGAAGCACGAAGATGATGACGAACGTGAAGAAATACGTCCTGGGAAACCTCATGGATGGATAGAACAATATGATAATCAAGGAGGTGAATACGCCGAACAGCATGCCGGTGATGAGCACGTTCTTCACCACGTCCTCCGACGTGTTGAAACGTTTCTGGTTCACCGAGGGGCGAATCGTAAAGCTGATCAGGTGGGCCACCAGCAGGATGAAGGTGGTGAGCTTGAATCCGATGTTGGGAAAGGTCATCGGGGAAAGGTTCATAAACAGCAAATAGAGAACGTAGTTCAAAACGAAAATAAGCGCCATGTCGGCTGCCATGACGATGTAGTATAGCTTATTGTCTCTATTGATTTGCATATAGAAGGACCTTTTCCGTTTGAGAAAACGCGTTATTTATGCAAAGGTACAAATAATTATTAATAATCGGAAATAAAACAGTAAATTAATTTATCCAGTCTTTCAAGTTTCTTGGGAATTTTATCTATTCGTGGTTGCGCTTTAATGAAAAAAGATAAATTCTTTTCTTTTGCTTCATCAATGGATAATCCTCCCAATTCCCGTATATATGCATGGCTGAAGTTCTAACCTCAATTTTCGTGCAAGCGAATACAGAGTCAATCTTGCTTGAGCCATGTTGATCGCAGCCGAAAATCATGTCAATAAATTTCAAACCTCAAACCTCAAATTTCAAACTAATAATTGTAGTATCCTCGGCTGTAGGCTGCTCCTTTACACATCTCTCGGAAATTCAATATCTCGTGGTTTTGCTTGAACACAGGCGGAGCGGAGTTGTAGATCTTCTGCAGTTTCTCGGGCATACAGAAGAAGCCGGCCGACGAAGATGCCTCATCGCACATACGGAGAAACCACGACACGCCAAGCACGTTGTCGTAGTTCTCTTCCACAAAGGCGCATTCCAGGCTGTCGATTTGGGACGTGACGGTGCGGATGGCGGCTGCGTCGGAGTCGTAGTTACGGAATGTGCTATACACCGACATCGCAGAGATGCGGTCGTATAACTCCTTCTGTATGAATATCAATGAGTCGCGAGTGTTCAGAAATGTGTAGAAGCGGTCATTCAAGGGAGTGCCACTCACTCGGATGTTGGAATTTTGGAAGTTGATGCTCACCTCTCCTGTCTCCAGAACCATTGGGATGCCGGTGCTGCCCATGTAAATGGTCACGCACTGGATGGAGTCCAATGGGCCGGTCATCTCGAACTGACCATGAACCACACGGCACGAGTCGATATAGGGAATGAGGTTGGCGGTCATCGGAGCCATATAGGCATACTCACCATCGAGCGTCGACTGGGTAGACTTGCCCTTCACGAAGTACTGCTGCTCGGAACACGACACAACCAGCACAGCAAAAATAAGAATGGTGTATATGCTATATTTCATTTTTACTCACTATATATAAACTGCGAAATACTGCACGTCATGTATTCTCGCATTAAATATATATGCAAAATTACAATTTACTTTCTTTTATCGCAAAAAAAAACGGCTTTCTTTTTCAATAATTCAATTTATTTCACGTTTCAGCACGATTTATTTACTTTTATTCACTTTTTTTCTGAATTTGTTTGGTAGTGAGTAAAATTTTCCGTAACTTTGCATCGCTTTTCAGAAGAACGGCACTTAGGGCGTTTAGCTCAGCTGGTTTAGAGCATCTGCCTTACAAGCAGAGGGTCGGCGGTTCGAATCCGTCAACGCCCACAAAAAAGGAATCCAATTTGGATTCCTTTTTTTTAGCTTTAAGCTTCTTGCTGGTATCGTCAGACTGGTCCGACCAGTCCGACTTGTCCGACTGGTCGGACTTCTTTTTCTCTTCAAGAAAACTCTAAATTCCTATCTGAATCTTCCAATCTTGCTTTCTATCTGCTCCTCCATCTCGTCGGGGAGGGCAGGGAAGAAGTCGATTCCTGCAATACGTTCGATTTCGTCGATGGTCATGCTGTAGTCATTCAAGTCGTAACTGCCATGGCGGTTCTCACACATAAAACCGATGCCCTTGCCTTTGTGCTTATTGCTCACCACCACTTTGAAAAATGCATCGGGAACAGGGATCTTGCTTCCGCCGATTCGTTCGCGATTACGCTTGTGGGGGTAGAAGATCGGGCCTGCCACGATGTAGACGTCGCCTTCCTGCCGGGCCCAGTCCCTGCATTTTATCTCTATGTCGTTCCACACACCGCTGTTCAGCTCATGATACTGAGGGCATACGTTCGACATGAGGAAGGTCTCATACATCGCATCCTTGTCCCATTTGTTGTCACCGGCAGGACAGAGGTGTCCTCGGTCGTACTGCTTCGACTTGTTGTAGTCGTAGAAGTGCGTGCTGTTTGGCACGTCGTCATCGTCGTGGAAGGCACGGGGCATTCGCTCCACCTTACCGTAGGTGTGTGCTTTGGTCAGATGCCATGCCACCCAGTTGGCCTGTTTTGTCTCGCGGTTGTACGACAAGGCGTAGGTCTTGCGGAAAAGCAGCTGCTCGGGCTTGTCCTTCATCTTTGCGGGGATGGCGATGTAGTCGGGGGTGTCGTCAAACAGGCCGTCCTCGTATTTCGTGTTTTTGTCGTAGGCGTATGTATAACCGCGGAGGTTGGGGTCCTTGTCGTTGGTTTTCGGCCCCTGTTGTTTTGTGCCGGCAGATGTTGGTTGGCTGGATTCCCCGTTTCCGTGAGTTGCGGCTTCAGCCGGAGATGACGTGCCTGCCCCTTCTCTGCCTGTGCCTACAAATGTCTCAGCCACGGCTTCCTGCTGCTCTGTTGTCTCCTCGTTCTGTCCGCGCTTGCATCCGCTCAGCAGTGTCATGCTGAGACAGACGGCACTTATAATCCATATTCTGCTTGATTTCATAGCTGATTGTTGTCTTTTTGGAGTTGGAAATAATATTTTATTTGCTTTCGGCATAGTTGGCTGCCATCTCTGCGCAGCGCTCCCCGTCGATTCCTGCCGAGACGATGCCTCCAGCATAGCCCGCTCCTTCACCGCAGGGGAAGAGACCTTCAAGCCGCACGTGCTGCAGGGTATCTGGCTGACGCAATATCCTCACTGGAGAGCTTGTGCGGGTCTCTACGGCTATCATCACGGCCTCGTTCGTGAGAAATCCATGTGAGCTCTTGCCGAAACGGCGGAATCCTTCGCGCAGGCGGCTGCCGATGAACTTGGGAAGCCAGAAATGCAAAGGCGAGATGATAAGCCCTGGCTGGTAGGAACTGGAGGGCAGACTGCCCGACACGCGGTTGTTCACGAAGTCGGCCATACGCTGAGCGGGCGCAGTCTGACGGCGGTTGCCCTGCTGCCATGCCAGTTTCTCCAGACAGGCCTGGAAATGCATCATGGACAACGGGCTGTCGGCATCCCATCGCTCGTCAACGGCTGACAACATCGAATTTATGAATATGTGGGTGTCGTTGTCTATCAGCGACTTGTCGTGGAGGTCTTCAGGTCGGGTCTCCACCACCATTCCGCTGTTGCTCCAGGGTGAGTTGCGGAGCGACGACGACATACCGTTCACCACCAGCTGCTCAGGACCGCTCGACGCGGGAACGACCGTGCCGCCTGGACACATACAGAAGGAATAGACGCCACGCCCGCCCGACTGCATCACGTAGTTGTACTCGGCGGTAGGCAGGTATTTCCCTTTTCCTTCCTTGTTGTGATACTGGATGCGGTCGATCATTTCGGCGGGATGCTCTAGGCGAACGCCAACCGCGATGCCTTTGGGTGAAATCTCCACTTCATGACGGAAAAGCCATTGGTAGACATCGCGGGCGGAATGACCGGTGGCCAGGATAACTGGACCGTGGAACTCTCTGCTTTTCACATGACTGCCTTCTGCATCGTCGATGGTCTGTTCTGCCTCTATTCCTTCTACTTTACCGTCGTGGATCAGCAGGCTGGTCATCTTTGTCTGAAACCACACCTCGCCGCCACAGTCTATGATGGTATTCCGCATCGACTCTATCACGCCGGGCAACTTGTTCGTGCCGATATGAGGATGGGCATCAACCAGAATAGAAGGGGATGCGCCATGCTGGCAGAACACTTGAAGTATCTTTTCCACGTTTCCGCGTTTTTTGCTGCGGGTGAATAGTTTTCCGTCGGAGAAGGCACCGGCACCGCCCTCACCGAAACAATAGTTCGACTCAGGATTCACTTCTTGTTCTGTGCTGATGCGGCTCACGTCGCGGCGGCGGTTATGTACGTCCTTGCCACGCTCCACAACCACGGGCTTTACGCCCAGCTCAATCAGACGAAGGGCGGCAAACAAGCCGCCCGGACCCGCGCCTACCACAATCACTTCCCTTTGTCCGTCCACCTTGGGATACGACACAGGGGTGAACAAGTCCTTGGGGGGCTGTTCGTTCTCATATACTCGAACCGTCAGGTTCACGTAAATCGTACGCTGTCGGGCGTCGATACTTCGACGCGTCACCTCCACATGCGTGATGCCTTTCTGAGGGATTCCTTTTTCCTCAGTGATATATTTTTTGATTGATGCTTCCGAGGCAGCCTGCTCGGGAAGCAGGCGCAGCTGAAAATCGTGTGTCATAACTTGGGTGCGCTAAATGGTCTGAAGCGGTTTTTCTGTAATGCTTAATCCTGATAGACAATCAGGTCAAATTGATTTGCTAATCTATTGCTGTTAATGAACATTATGGCATCAGAAGCGATGAGTCGCCATAGCTGAGAAACCGAAAGTCGTGGCTGAGTGCATAGTCATAGATGGAGCGCCAGTCGCCGTCAACAAAGGCGGAGACGAGCAGAAGGAGGGTGGAACGGGGCTGGTGGAAGTTCGTCACCATCTTCTCTACGATATGGTATTTGTAGCCGGGGGCGATGATAATCTGGGTGCTGGTGTGCAGGGCGTCCAGTCCGCTGGCATCGAGATAGTCGAGGATGTTATGGAGATAGCGGAGGGTGAGCGCTCTGTCGTCGCCTGCTGGCGGACATTCATAGGGCTCCCACTGGGCAACGTGTAGGTCGTGTTCGTTCAACTCTTTGTTTGTTACCAGTTTCCTCCCGATGTAGTAGAGGCTTTCGAGGGTCCGCACCGAGGTTGTGCCCACGGCGATGGCTCTGCCGCCGTGTTGTATGAGCTTCTCTATGGTCTGACGTTTCACTACGATATACTCTGAGTGCATGTCGTGACCACCGATTTCTTCACTCTTCACGGGCTTGAAGGTTCCGGCGCCTACATGGAGCGTCACTTCTTCGCGCTCGATTCCCTTGGAGTCGAGGGCGTCGAGCACACGCTGCGTGAAATGCAGGCCGGCGGTGGGGGCGGCAACAGAGCCTTTCACCTTTGAATAGACGGTCTGGTAGGTGCGTAGGTCGCTCTCCTCAGTCTTGCGGTTCAGATAGGGAGGAATCGGCATTTCTCCACAGGATTCTAGTAGCTCAGAGAAGGACACATCGGGAGACGACCAGAAGAATCTTACCAGATGCTTCGTGCCGCCGTCGTTGGATTGGTCTGCCGATGTGCTCTCCATTCGTTCGGCGCAGAATGTCAACTCTTTGCCTGCCACGGTCAAAGTACGTTCCAGACGGCCGCTCTTCCAGCGTTTCAGGTTGCCAATCATGCACAGCCACTGACATTCGCCTTTCGAGGCGAAATTTTGTTGATACTCAATGGGATAATAGGGCTCCATGCAGAATACCTCTATCGTCGCGCCTGTCTCTTTTCGGAAGTGCAGGCGCGCCTGTATCACCTTCGTGTTGTTGAACACCATTAGCGCCCCTTGAGGCAGATAGGATGGGAGAGAGGTGAAGTGGTCTTCGCTCACGTCGCCATGATTGTATACAAGCAGCTTGCTTGAGTCTCGGTCGGCCAACGGGTATTTGGCTATGCGCTCATCTGGTAAGTCATAGTCGTAATCAGATATATGTATGTTTTGGGGTGAAAGCATTTCTAAGATTTTAATTATTTTGTTGAGATTAATGAGGGGGCTTATGGCTCCTTGCAGAAGCTCACTTCTTTGAAGGCATAGCGTCTCAGATGGTTGTTCTCGTCCTGCAAGATGAGGTGTCCGCTCTCTTCGATTTCCACAATGCGGGCCATGAACTGTCCGGATGCGTCGGCATAGGGGTGATAGCCTTCCCTGCGATAGAGATTGTCTGCGTATTCTTTTTGTGTCTGTGTCCACTCACTTGACTCCAGCAGCTCGTAGCGGAATGCGAAATCATTTATGATGGATTCGAGCAGCTGATCCCGGTTGAAGTCTGTGCCGAAAAGCTGTTTGAGCGATACGGGGTTGGGGGCATCGCTGTGGAATACCTCTTGGTTCACGTTCACGCCGCTGCCGATGATGCAGTTGGAGATGGATTTGCCCTGAAGGTCGCATTCTATGAGGGTTCCGCCGATTTTAAGGTCTCCGGAGTAGATGTCGTTTGGCCATTTCACGTTGAATCTGCCGTCGCCGCATCTGTCTGCCACTTTCAGCACGCGGAGAATGGAGAGTGCCATAGTCTGGCTTAGGATGAACTGCGCGGATGCCGGGACAAATGTGGGGTGGACAAGAAACGAGAACGACAGGTTCTTGCCTGGCTCACTTTCCCAGCTGTTGCCTTGCTGACCACGGCCCGCATACTGGTCGTCAGTGCTTACGACGGTCAGCCCTTTGCTGCGGTAGCCTTCGTCAAGCATTCTGCGCAGATGATTGTTTGTGGAGTCAGTACGGTCAAGGTGGATATGCTCGATTTGCATGAGGATGTCTTGTTTGATGGAGTGCTGAAAGATGAAGTCCTCTCAGCGGTTTCTTGTTTAACGGGGCATTCGAACGGACTTACCCTCTTTAAACATTGAACTTTCAACTTTAAACTATAAAAGTCAGAATTCCAAGCGGAATTTGTACTTTTCCTTCATCTCGTCGTATTTGCCCTTGTTGAACCGGTATTTGATGGCGATTCGTGGACTGTTGCGTACGATGCCGTCGTCGACTACGTCAAGCAGTTCCAGACTAAGCATCTTGCGATAGAAATTACGACGGTCGAACTCCACGTCGAGGATGGCCTCATATAGACTTTGAAGCTCCGACATCGTGAATTCTTCGGGCAGCAGCTCGAAGCCTATCGGCTCGAAATGGATTTTCTCTCTTAGGCTCTGCATCGCATGCTGGAAGATGTCGGCGTGGTCGAAGGCCAGTGGGGGCAGGTCGTTGACGGGAAACCAACGTGCGTCTACGGCATCATCGCCGCCCTTCACGTCTGCTTTGTTCACAAGGGCGAAATAGGCGATGGTGACCACGCGTTCGCGAGGATCACGGTCGGTCTTTGTGAACGTGTGGAACTGCTCCATGAACGCGGTCTCCAAGCCCGTCTCTTCCTTCAGCTCCCTGCGTGCGCATTCCTCGCTTGTCTCGTCCATACGCAGAAATCCGCCAGGAAAGGCCCACGTGCCTTTGTATGGCTCTATTCCGCGTTCCACTAACAGCACACTCAACCCTGTACGGTCGTATCCGAAAATCACGCAGTCCGTCGTCAGCGCGGCATGGGGGTATTTATACCAATAGCCGTTCATCACTTCCACGCCGGCAGTCTTGCCGGTAATTACGCTCAAGTCGATATTCGACTTGCGTAACACATCCCTCAAGTCGGGATGGATTCCTTCTGGTCCCATATGGAAAATAACTTTAGTGTTGATTTTACGCAAAGATACGACCTTTTTCTCGGAATAGCAAATTTTTTAATGTTTTTTATGGTGTTGATGCTTTTGATAGATATATCGCGACCCAAATAGGGGCGTGACTCACGAAAGATTCGTTTAAGCTCAGAGGCCCTCACGGTAGAAGTCGAGCATCTCGTATATCTCCTCCTTGCTGGCGGTCTGATTGATTTCTATGCCGCCTACGTTGCTCAGCAGGGTGAAGTTTATCGTGCCTGACGTGTTTTTCTTGTCGTGGGTCATAAAATCAAAGAGGGTGGGATAGTCGTCGCATGTGACGGGCAGGAGGCCGTAATGCTCCTTGATGAACTGCACGCACTGGCGCATCTTGTCTGTGGGGAAGCCTGTCTTAACGCAGGAGAGGTAGAGTTCACAGATCAGTCCCCATGCCACGGCGTAGCCATGCAGGACAGGGGTCTTTTTCAGTGCGAAACTTTCGAATGCGTGACCTACTGTATGTCCCAGATTGAGGGCCTTGCGGATACCGTGTTCCAGAGGGTCGCCCTCCACGATCTTCTCTTTCACCTCAACACTGCGGCCTACCATCTCGCCTAATTCCATCAAATCCGGATTCTCAAGGTCGAAATTCAGAAGACTGGACAAATGCTTCTCGTCGCTGATGAGTCCGTGTTTCAACATCTCGGCATAACCCGAACGGATGTTCTCCTGATCGAGGGTTTTGAGGAACTGGGTGTCGATGATGACGGTTGTAGGGGAGTTGAACACGCCAATCTCGTTTTTCAGGCCGTTGAAGTTGATGCCAGTCTTGCCGCCTACCGATGCGTCCACCATTGACAGCAGGGTGGTGGGAATATTGATGTAGCGGATGCCGCGCTTGAACGTGCTGGCGGCAAAGCCACCGAGGTCGGTCACCATACCGCCGCCCAGATTCACCATTAATGAATGACGTGTGCCACCGTAACTGCCCAGCAGTGTCCATACGGACGACAGCGTGTCGAGGGTCTTGTAGCGATCGGTCGCTCCGATTGTGATGTGATGAGCCCTATCAAGACATGGCAGATTTTCAACCATGGGCAGACACAGTTCACGGGTGGTTGTGTCGGTCAGGACGAATAATTTGTCGTGGGGACAACGCGCAATCGCGTCTGTCAGTTCTTTACGAATATCTTTTGATATGATTACTCCTTCCATCTCCAGTTTTTTTAAATATTTTTGCAAATTTACGACTTTTTTCCGTTTTTTCTGAATTTTGCAAGCTTTATTTGCCTGTTTGTGTGGTTTTCGAACTGTCATGTTGTGAGGCCGACGTTTTCTCTCAATGCAAACAGAATTTTTCTATAATGATGGGGTAAACAAAACGAAGGCACCTGGTAATGGATGCCTTCGTCAGTCTTATATAATTTCTAATGACAATTTTCATTTTTTTGATGGCTTATTGCCTTATGCCATATGCTTTGGTGGTGTAGTAGTAGTCGCCGGTGACGTCCTGATGGGGGAAGTCAAACATGAGGGCGGGATTTACCGGAACACCACAGATGCGGGTTTCGAAATGCAGGTGTGAACCAGTGCTGCGTCCTGTGTTGCCACCGAGTCCGATGGGTTCGCCTGCGCGGACAATCTGGTCGTTCTTTACCAGCTGCTTGCTCATGTGGCCGTAGAGGGTCTCAAGACCGTTGGGGTGGCGAATCACCACGTATTTGCCATAGCCGCGTGCGTCGAAGTCTACCACACGGATCTTTCCGTCGAATGCAGCGCGGATTGTGTCGCCGATATACACTTTGATGTCAAGTCCGGCGTGCAGGCGTCCCCAGCGCTGTCCGAAAGGAGAGGTTACCTGACGGCTCGGGGTCGGCATGTGGAAGCCGCGCAGGTCGATGCGTGTGCGTGCAGAGGCATAGCCGGGAGCAGCCTTCACACCTTTGTTTTTCCAGTCGCTGTATATGTGGGATGCCGGGTTCATCAAGTCTGCGGCGCTGTAGTAGCTGCCGCTTGTGGATGACTCAGCTGCGTTGCTGTAAGCAAACATATTTGAGAAATTAGGCTCGAACACGTCGCTCGGACGCTGGTCGTTCATCGTGCGGGCTATCGGCTGGCTGGCCTCGGGAAGATATGGACCGATCTGGGCTGACATACTTGTTGTGGCAACCGCCAGGACTGCACAACCTAATAATCTCTTTATAACATTCAATTCCATAATTATTTCAGTTTTTTTTTGATTCAGAGTGTAAGTAGTTAGTATTCTTGTTGTTGTTTTCTGTCTAAATGACTATCTTCTTCTCTTCTCGACTTCTCGTTTTCCTGTCGTCTCGTTGAAATAAACGAGCCAACTTGAGTTCACGTCAATTAATATTCGTCGTTGGCGTAGAGGAACTGGAACGGAGCCTGGTTGTAGTCGAATATCTCCTCAGGCTTGAAGAAGCGGTTCAGCTCTACTACGGCGTTCTCAGGAGAGTCTGATGTGTGGATGATGTTTTCCTGGAAGCTCATACCGAAATCACCACGGATGGTGCCTGGGGTAGCTTTGCGGGCATTGGTGGAGCCGGTCATTGCACGTACGGTCTCTACGGCGTCAACGCCTTCATAGCAACAGCATATCACAGGGGCGGCCATCATCGAGTTCTTGATTCTTTGGAAGAAGGGCTTGTTGGCAAGATGGGCGTAATGCTCATCGAGGAGTTTGTCGGTCAGCTGCATCATTTTCATTCCTGCCAGTCTTAATCCCTTGCGCTCGAAGCGGGCGGTCACTTGTCCCACAATAGCACGCTGTACGGCGCATGGTTTCAGAATTACCAGAGTTTTTTCCATAATTTAATTTTTTTGTTCGTTTGCAGTCAATCGATTTACTTCAAAAACAGGGAGACCAAAACAAAAAATGTTTCCCCATAAATAAATATGTAAATCCTGATTGGATTACTGCGGTTTTCTTTTGCCGATTATGGCTGATTTCTTCTTTCCACTTGCAAAGTTACGAAAAAATTGTTGTTTCTACAATTATTCACTCTTCCTTTTAGTTTTCTTTCACAATTGCTTTCATATATCGTCTGAATGTTAAATTAATTAACACAAAACCACCTGTTTTGCTATCTGGGGTTTGCAAAACAGGTGGTTTTGACGATTTTTTTCTGTCAGGAAGGTTTTTTGCATTGCAAATAGAACGATTCTTAATTTTGTTCCGTCATGATTTTATTCACTTCCTGCTCCACGTTCTGAAGTTTCTCCTTGCAGAACGCCATCAGGCTTTTGGCCTCCTTCAAGCAGCCAGCCAGGCGGTCAATGTCCATCTCGCCGTTTTCTATCTGACAAACGATTTCCTCAAGACGCCTCATTGCGTCTTCGTATTTCAGTTCTTTCTCTTTCTCCATATCTGTTCTTTTGTATATTGTTGTCGAAATGAAAAAATTATAAAATGAAAAAAAAAATAGTAAATCGTAAATAGTAAATCGTAAATAATCTCAAGCAAGATAAGTATCCTTGTCCAGGGCGAAAGGCGATTTTCTGCGCTCTTCTTCGTCGTCGGGTGGCGGAGCCTGGTTGACTGTGGACACAAACGTGCCATTGGCCACGGTGGTGACCACCTGGTCGCCGGCTCTGAGCTGACTGACGTCCTTCACGGCTTTCCCGTTCACACGGCTCACGCTGTAGCCCAGTTTAAGCAGGCGTGCAGGACTCGCGCTGTCGATATGGGTCTGGATGAGTTTTAGTTGACTCTGATTTTCAATGAAATACTTGCTTATCGCATGGCGCAGGGTCTCCATCATCAGCTGAAGCGTGGCTGTCTGCTCTATTTTGTGAGAGCGGATAGCGGTCTCCAAGGAGTTTTTCAGGTTGGCGAAATGATGGATTTCACGCTCTTTCCTCAGGGTGAACAGGGTGGGGATCTTGTCTGTTGCACGGCTGAGCCTGTTGCGTTCGTCGGTCAGTCTCTGCTTGCAGTAGTTCACGATAAGATCCTCGAATCCATTCAGTCGCTGCAGTTGTCCGTACTGATGGGCGACAAGAAATTCTGCGGCGGCGGTTGGGGTCTTCACCCGGGTGTGCGCCACTTCGTCGATGACGGTGTTGTCGCGCTCATGTCCGATGCCGGTGATGATAGGTAATGGGAATTGTGCCACATGCTCTGCCAGAAGCAGCGTGTCGAAGCCGCTCAGGTCGGAGGTGGATCCGCCACCACGGATAATCACCACCACATCCCATTTCTCTATCTCTGCGAATATCCGGTCGAGGGCGGCTATGACAGTGCTCTCCACGGTAGAGCCTTGCATCGTCGCCTCGAACAAGCCTACTTCGAAACGCAAGTTGTATGGGTTGTTGTGCAACTGCTTACAAAAATCCTGATAGCCGGCTGCGCTGTTGGCGGAGATTACGGCGATGCGATTGGTCAGAGCTGGCAGTTCCAGACTTTTGTTCAGGTCGTAGATGCCCTCGGATTTCAGTTTTGCTATGATTTCCTGTCTGCGGCGGGCGATGTCGCCCAGGGTGTAAGTGGGGTCCAGATCCACAATATTCAGCGACAACCCGTATTTCTCGTGATACGTCACCTCCACCTCGGCCAGCACTTGCATCCCGTTCGACAGGGGTTGGCCTGTGGCTGACTCAAAGCGGGGCTTCAGATACGACCATTGCCGCGACCAAATCTGAGCTCTGGCTTTTGCACGTGGCTCGCTGCCCGATGCGTCCTTCTCCACTAATTCCATATAGCAGTGGTACCCGGGACGGACATCGCTCAATTCGGCTGTCACCCAGTAGGTGTGGTCGAAATTCACTTCAACGATCTGGCGTATCAGATGGGTCAGCTCATAAAGGGTAAGCGGTGTATTCGACATTCTATTGTGCTTTTGTGAGGTTCTAAATTGCTTGACTCATTTCTGGATCCTGCTTAATTTCCATTGACAGAGTAAATAAACTTTTCACTTTTCACTATTCACTTTTCACTTGCCGTCTTGCCTTCTTGTCTTCTATTTGGCATAGTCGGGGATTCCGTATCCGTAGACATTGTTTGGATGGCTTGCGTTGTCTCCGTTACTGCGGATAAGCGAAATGATTTCCTTGGCGGTCAACTCGGGATGTGCCTGCCAGTAGCACGCCACCATACCGCTGGTGATAGGGGTGGCGAACGACGTGCCGTCGGCATTTGTAATCTCGCCATCACGGTCAATCACACAGCACTCCTCGCCCTGGGCGCAGACGTCAGGCTTGATGCGGTTGTCAGCACTGTTGCCAAGCGATGAGAAATAGGCTATCTCGCCCTTGGGCGTCAGCGCTCCAACGGTCAGGATGTCTTCGCCGTCGGCAGGGGCGCTTATGAGTTTCCATCTGGAATAGCTGCCTTCGTTGCCAGCTGCCTGGCACAGCACCATGCCTTTCGACGCGCCCATGGAGGCGGACTTGGAAATGAGGCGGGTGTGGCCGTCTAACTCCCAGTATCTCACGTTGTCTGACTTGTTGTCGTATTCTGTGTAGCCCAGCGAAGTGCTCACCACGTCAGCGCCTACACTGTCGGCAAATTCCACTGCGGCACACCAGTTGTCTTCCTCCACCATCTGCTCAGAATGACCGTCTTCACTGCGAAGCAACCAGAAACTGGCCTCTGGAGCGGTGCCGATGATCTGGCCACGGCAGTTGGCGCCGATACACGAAAGCACCATCGTGCCATGCTCCTCTTCTTCGTAGGGGTTTCCGCCGATGAAGGCAAAGTCCTTGGCACCTAATATCTTGGTGTTTTTGAAATAAGGGATTACGTCGGCGTTTCGGAAGCCACCGTCTATCACGGCGATGGTCATTCCTTCTCCGCGGTAGCCCTGCTCGTGGAGCTTGATGCCGTTCAGCATCTTGATTTGGTTGTAGGCATTGCCGTATTTGTAGGAACTGGTCAGGTGACGCTCAATCAGGTCGTCCTTGAAGCCGGCGAAGAAGCTCTTCTCCTCAGGGTCGCCGCCCAGATTCACCACACTTTTGGTGCGCTCCTTGTCGGGCTCGGGCAGGGAGGTGTAGGTGGCCACCTTTCTGACACTGTCCACACAAGACAGACTTACCACCTTTTCCATCACGGTCGTGTCTTCTGTCTGAACCACCACCGTGTTGTTCCATTTGCTGCAGTTAATCAGCCTGACGCCACAGGACTCCACCTTGTCAAGGTAAGTGCGGTTGACAGGAAGGTCTGTTTCGTCGATAACCAGTTTCTGCTTATTCCGGCGCTCGATGGCTTTCTGTGACAGAAACTCCTCAGGACGTTTCACGGAATAGGGACTTCCTTTTTTGTCCTTCAGGTAGACACGGTAGCGGTAGAAGGGATTGATCGCCTCCGCTTCTTCTTCCTCAGACGAAACTTCCTCTTCAGTCTCTGTGTCACTGATGATGTCCGTTTCCGGATCCTGTGCCTGCATGGCAAATGCCATTGCGAAACACAATGTTGTGAATAAGATTTTTTTCATATTTGTTGAATTTTACGTGCGGTTCTTTCTGAAAAGACAAAGTTAAGCATAAATTTTGAGAAAACATGCCAAATGGGGTGCGTTTTTTTGCTGGGCATTGTTTTCTTATGTTTTTGTGGCGATATAAAGTGTCTGCTCGGCCTGAAAATGATGAGTTTTTTGAAGGACCTTTGGGTGTTATAAGTTGGGCCTTCTGCCTTCAAGCACAAAGCGGAATTTCTCGAACGACGACTCGAGGTAACTCAGCTCATATTCCTCTACTTTAAGCGACAGCTGCCCTTGGATCTCACTCAGTCCGAAATAGGTGCGGAGGATGCTGGCCATATTGTAGGACAGGTCGTCTTTACGCTTCATGACAAAACGGCAGCACTGCAGGCATTTCTCATGATGGTCGGGCATGCTCTTCAGGGTGTTGAACAGGAGGTAATAGGCGAGTGGGGTGGATTCGCGGATAAGGATGGCCAC
>CAMOTI010000164.1 GCA_946625675.1 uncultured Prevotellaceae bacterium
CGCCCAGACCATTCAGCAGGTGTACAAACAGACAGGCTATCTCTGCGACCCGCACGGTGCATGCGGATTCCAGGCCCTGCAGGAAGGGCTTCAGGAGGGTGAGTACGGAGTGTTCCTCGAGACCGCACATCCTGCCAAGTTCAAGCAGACCGTCGATAAAATCATCAATGCGGACATAGACATTCCGGAGAAGCTGCAGGCATTCATGAAAGGGACAAAGCAGTCGGTAGGCATGACCAAGGAGTTCGAAGACTTCAAGGCATACCTCATGCATCAATAGATCGGCTGTATGTCTAAACTCTAAAAAATAGTCCCCGAGTAACTTTACTCTCAACTCTCAACCCTCAACTCTAAACTCTAAAAGAACATGTGGGCTATTTTCAATAAACTCTTCAGAAGGACCAACGACCCGGTCCTCGCAAAGACTTTAAAGAAGCAAAAGTCGGCCACTCAGTCCCTCAAAGGGCTTGAGTGGCTGAACCGCTTTGTGGTCATGATCGCCACCGTGGTCATCATCACCTATTTCATGCCCGACTGGAGAAAATTCAAATACACCGATGTCAAATTAGGAGCGCCATGGCACCATCAGCCACTCATCGCCCTTCATTCTTTCAACGTCTACATGCCCGACAGCATGCTGGCGGCCAAGAAAGACAGCATCAGGCAGGCAACTCCAGCATATTTCAACAGACGGTTCAACGTGAGGGACACCATGGAGAACCGTATTTTCGATGAGACACAGAAACTCATACAAAAAGACGGAAGATTCAGCGGGATTGACGCCGAACCATACCGCAAGAGCTTGCTTGAGCGACTTGACAAGATTTACGAAAAAGGCGTCATCGGGCAAGCGGAATACGACAGTCTGAAAGCACAGAAACTGAACAGCATAAAGATTATCAAAAACGGGGTGGCAGCGGAGCCGGTCAAGCTCGACAGCGTGTACAGCACCAGCGTTGCCTACCATATTTTGAGCAGGCCGACTCCAGGAAAGGCCGACACGAAAGACTCCCTGGAAACACCGTTCCTGCAGGCACTCAATATCAACGCCTACATGGAGGCAAATCTCCTTTTCGACAAGATGAAGACTGACGAGGAGATTAACCAGCAAGTCAAAGCCATTTCTGATGAAAAGGACGGAGTCCAGAAAAATGAGAAAATCATCGACAGGGGCGAAATCGTCGACGAGGTGAAACTGGCAAAAATCAAGGCCTACCAGGCGAATATGGAAAACATGTCTGAAAACGAGAAACCTTTCAAGGTTTACCTCGGACAGGCACTCTTCGTACTGCTTATTGTCATCGTGCTCAACACGTTCCTGTATATTTTCAGAAGAGACTATTTCCTCAACAAGAGAGCATACCTCATGCTTTTCATCCTCCCAACCGTCTTCTGTGCCATTACAGGAACCATGGAGCAGCACACCCTTCTCCACATCTATGCCATTCCATTCTGCATGGTGCCAATCATCATCAGGGTATTCCTCGACTCCAGGGTGGCATTCATGTTCCATCTGGCCACCGTGCTCGTCGCATCGGTTTGCATCACCAACCATTATGAGTTCATCATCTTGCAGACCATCGCAGGAATGGTGGCTGTACAGACACTCAGGCAGATGACGCAACGGTCACAGTTCGTCAGGACCATGCTACTTGTCACTGCCACACTCCTGGCTACACATTTTATCTACCAGCTCATGACGGTGGAAGACGTATCAAGAGACCTTTCAAGCAGAGATCCCTACTACTGGCTCATCGTCAGCGGACTCCTTCTGCTGTTCGCCTACCCTCTTTTCTGGCTCATGGAGAAGTTTTTCGGATTCACGTCTGAAGTCACGCTCGTCGAACTCTCCAACACCAACCATCCGCTTCTTCAGAAACTCATGGAGGAGGCGCCGGGAACTTTCCAGCACTCTACGCAGGTGGCTATCCTGGCTTCAGAAGTGGCAAAGAAACTCAGGGCTAACGTACAGCTTGTCAGAACCGGAGCCATGTACCACGACGTCGGAAAACTATCCAGACCAGTATTCTTCACGGAAAACCAGTCCGGGAAAAATCCCCATGAACGTATTTCTCCTATCAAGAGCGCAGAAGTCATTATCGGGCACGTCATCGAAGGGGTGAAACTGGCTGAGCACTACGACATGCCGGAAGTCATCAAGAGGTTTATACTTACCCATCACGGAAAAGGGAAAGCAAAATATTTCTACGTCACCTATAAGAACCAGCATCCTGAAGCCGAAATCGACGAGGCTAAATTCACCTACCCTGGACCCAACCCCGAGACGAAGGAAGAAGCCATACTCATGATGGCCGACGCCATAGAGGCAGCATCCAGAAGCCTCGCTGAGTACACTGAGGACAACATTTCAGCTCTCGTCGACAAAATCGTGCTCTCGCAAGTTCAGGAAGGGTTCTTCGACAACTCCGACATCTCGTTCAAGGACATCAACATCGCAAGAAAAGCGTTCAAGGAGAGGCTGAAAACCATCTACCATACCAGAATCTCCTACCCCGAGCTCATCAAGCCCGAGAGCAACGAAGAGGAGAACAAGAAAACGGAAGCAAAGCCCAACCCCGAACCTACTGACAAAGAAAAAACAGAACAATCCGAATAAAACTGATAATCCAGTATATCTAGTTTATCTAGAAAATCTAGTCCATCTGTATTTCTAGTTTCTATAGATAATCCAGCCCATCCAGAAAACCCATAAAAAAACTAAATCATATGAAAAAACTACTACTAACATCTATTCTGGCCATCTGTGCTGTTGCAGCATCTGCACAGAAGACGGTCTACATTCCCTGGGAATGGCGTAACTTCAACCCCAACGACACACTTCTTTATGCCGACAGCGACCCGGACAACAAGTACACATGGTCGAAGTCCAGAAGTGTAGAGACCGACAACTTTATCATCTTTTGGGACAAAGGATGGGGAAACACAGCTCCTGACAAGCTGCCGTCATCCGACTTCTTTTACTTCGATCTCGACTACATGAAGGAACGGCTCGAGACTTTCTACAAGCATGAGACGGAAGTGCTCGGATTCGGCTCACTGCCCACTTCAAACGTACATAAATACAAGATTATCGTCTGCCTCAACCATACGACCGAATGGACTTGCTACGGAAGCGGATACGACTATCAGGTGCCGGCACTGTGGCTCAACCCATCTACCAGCAAACCGGTCGGGTCGGCGGTGGCACACGAGGTGGGACACTCATTCCACTACATGTGCTACAGCGACGACTCCAAGCAAGGAACCATATCATCCTGCCACACCGGATTCCACGACGCCATCGGAAGCGGAGCGGCTGTGTGGGAGACGACGGCCAACTGGCAGGCTCTTTACTCCTATCCAGACGAGGTGTTTTCTGAAAGCGGGACTGGATACCATTTCGGCAACACGCACAACTACGCGTTCTCACACGAATATCACCGCTATCAGGCATACATGTTCTTCCTCTATCTTTGCGAATACTACAACGACATACAGACCATTTACAAAGTGTGGACCCAGCCCATGCCTAAGGCTGCGGACTTCAACGAGGCTCTCATGAAGCTCAAAGGACTCTCGGTGGCTGACCTCTACAAGCTCCACTTTGACTTTGCCATGCATGCCGCGGCTTACGACATCGAAAAATGCAAGCCTTACAGAACACCCTATATCGGAAACTTCAGATATGCCTGCACCATGACGGAGGACTCAACCTACCAGGTGGCATACTCCAGCTGCCCGCAAGGAACCGGATTCAATATTATTCCGCTGCAGACCAAGCCTGCAGGAACCGAAGTGACCACAACCTTCACGGCCATAACCCCACGAGCAAAACTCACTTCTGCCGACCCCGTTGAATACCACAACGGAGACACATTCACTACTGTGGCCAGAAGCACATACAACGGCATCAGCACATCCTACAGGGGATTCCGGCTCGGATATGTGGCGCTCAAGAACGACGGATCATGCGAGTACTTCGCTGAGGACTCGGTCTACTGCACCGGGGCAGGAGAAAAGAGTGCAGACGTCAGCTTCACCGTACCTGAAAACACAGCTCAGATGTGGCTCGTCGTGGCGCCGGCGCTGAAGAACTACATCCAGCACAAATGGGACGACGACATCAAGAACGACGACCAATGGCCATACTACTTCAAGCTGCACAACACCGACATCGGCGCAAGGGCCACTGTCTACGCTGAGTCCATCATCGACGACAGAGATGTGGCCAACGTGGAATACGAATACGACGTGTATTTCCCAACCGACGCAGTTGGACACACCGGAACCACCGTCACCGTCTCAGGAAAGGCGCTGTCAGCACTCGGAACCGCATTCCAGATGGAGAAACCGGCTTCTGCCATTGCCGAGGCCATCAGGACATGGTCCTCGGGATCTGTGCAAGAAGGCACGTGCAAGTTCTACGCATGCAACCCTAAGACCGGAACCATTGCACAGTCTGGATCCACTGCCAACGGACACGGACACTGGTTCAGCAAGACTGGCATCGTCACAAGCTACGGTAATGGATATGTCTACTCTGAGTTCACGCCGTCAGCTCTCTCTTTCTACGTGGGGCAGTACCCTGGAAAATCAAAATCCGGTGACTCATATAGAATCGCACAGGCCATACGATACAAGAAGAACGGGCAGACCGTACAGGCCACCTTCTACTTCAACATACACCTGACCGACGGAGAGACCAAGGCCGAGCTGACATCCATCACGGAGCACACACAGCCTAAGGTGGTATACGAGAAAGGCGATGTCAACCTCGACGGCAACATCGACATCTCAGACATCGTGGCCATCATCAACACGATTGCTGGCGACACCACATACAAGGACACGGCCGATGTCAACGAGGACAAGAACATCGACATCTCAGACATCGTGGCGGTCATCAACATCATCGCATCAAAGTAAATATTTCTCCTCGTGCCAAACAAAATCCATAACTCCTTCTACATCACGCTGATCACCATATTGACGCTGCTCGCCATGTTCTGGCTGCCGAAACTGAAAATCGGCGGCAAGGACATGCGGCGGGTCAACCTCCTCAGCGACGTCCAGCAGAGGGACTCCAGCGGAAACATCATCGCCGAGGCGATGGTCGATTCCATGGTAGGAACAGTCGAGATTGCCACCGACACCATCGGAGAAGAAGAGAATTTCGGAATCGCTTTCGACCAAATTGAGGAAGAAACCGAGGAAGACCTCACCATCACAGAAAGCACTACCACACCATCCCAAGAGCCAACGTCCAGGCAAAAAGCGGAGAACAAGCCGACACAACAGCAAGACAGCAGTCCCGCGGACTCCACACCGGCAGTCACATCTGTGAACGAAGGGGACACAGCGGCCTACCATCCTGCCGCAATCAAGCCCATCGACTACTCGGCTGTCAGCACAGGGGATGTACCCGACATCGAGGACTTCGGCAACTCCATGGCACACTTCAAGGCGGCACTCAGCCAGGCAGCAAGCCGACCCGTCAGAATCGCATTCTTCGGAGACTCATTCATCGAGGGTGACATCCTCACCTCCGACCTACGCGAGATGCTGCAGGCACAATACGGAGGAAAGGGCGTGGGATGGGTGGACATCTCATGTGTCTCCGAACGGTTCAGACTTACAGCCAAGACCAACAACTCGGGATGGGAGAAACACCATGCCAACGACAAGGCCGGACACAAGGGAGCGATGCAGGGACTCAACGGTGCCTATTTCATCTGTAAGGGAAAAGCATCGTTCAATGTCACCACAAGCAAAGGACATGCCGCAACGGCCGACAAGGCCACCATCTTCTATGTGCCGGAAGGAATCTCCTTCAAAGGAAAAATCAACGGATCGGAAGCTCAGCCGGCTGTCAGCGACAACGGGGGTGCCATGGAGACTACGGAATTCCACGGACAAAGTATCGGGAAATTTGCATTCGACGCCAGCGGCAACGGACGGGTGTTCGGGGTGGCACTCGACGGCAGCACGGGTATTTCCCTCGACAACTACTCCATGAGGGGAAGCAACGGATGGTACACTGCCAACACGGCAGACGAGACCTTGGCGGCTTATGCACGGCTCAGGCCCTACGACCTCTTCATCTTTGAATACGGACTCAACATCGCCAACAAAAAGCAGACCGACTACTCCCCATACACCAGCCGGTTCAAGAAAGTCATCCGAAAAATCAAGGCGCATTTCCCTAACGCGAGCATTCTCATACTCGGAAGCGGAGACCGCGACGAACGGACACCTGACGGATTCGCCACGATGAAAGGAGTGAAGGAACTCATGGCGGCGCAACGGCAGATGGCGGCAGACGAGGGAGTGGCATTCTGGAACCTATTCATCGCCATGGGAGGCGACGGAAGCATTGCCAGAATGCAGAAGAAAGGGCAGGCAAACCTCGACTACACACACATCAACGCAGCGGGAGGTAAAGTCGTGGCAAAAGCACTCTTCCAGGCACTCACCAAGTAGAGACGCCCCACGGGGCGTCTTCAAACTTAAGGCAACACACCAGCATACTTAGAAAAACACAAACCCACAAAAGAGAAGATATTAAAAATAATCTTTCGGAACATACCAAATATTATTCATTTTTGACTGCATTATAAACCATGACAGCCATCATAAAAGTATATCACCGGTATCAATCCCGCCTGCGGCCGTCTCAGTTATTCACAAACCCTAAAACACAGCATGACCTACGCAGGCGTTAGGCTGCTGGATATTCAGAATCGATGCGATGGTTGCAGCGATGTCTGTCACATAGTATGTCTTGTTGTCCCAGGCATGAGGAATCTTCCAACCCATGAAGATCATCGGGATATGTGTGTCGTCAGGACTCCAAACACTGTGGGTCGTCCCTTTGTAGACATAACCCGGTTTCTCCATATCTTTTTGGGATGCATAGTCCTCGAGATAGCCTGCCTGGAAAATGATTGTGATCTGACCGCTGCGGCCAGGGCAATAGCCGTTCACAGCCATCGTGCGGATGGGCTCCGGCACGTATTGGGGAATATTATCCATCGAAAAAGCATAAGCCACCTCAGGCATACGATTCAGAAATGCTATAGCGGCATCGCGGATGGCCTCAAACTGATTGCTCTCCTTCACTTCCTTCGTGAAATGCACCTGAAGATTTGTCATACCCATCAGGAATTTCTCTATACCAGGAAAACGCTCTTTCAAATAAGATTCCAAGTCCTTCCGCACGAGCTGCGTCTTGAACGTGCCGCCAGGAAGATTATGCTCCTTGCCAAACTCCGGGTTATGCATCCCGCCATGATCGGCGGACAGAAACACAACATAGTTGCCCTGCCCCACCTTAGAGTCAAGAAAACTTAGAAAATCTGCGAGGTCCTTGTCCAGACGGAGAAACGTGTCCTCCTGCCAGATGGAGTTAGGGCTGACGCGGTGACCCAGCATGTCGCTCGACGAGATGCTCACGCACAAGAAATCAGGCACTCCGGCCGGATTATGCCCCAGCTGCTCACCTTCGACCGCGGCCTTGGCCATGTCGAACGTGATGGTCTGCCCCCAAGGCGACTGCTTCAGCGTGCCGTCAATCGAGTTCTCCCAGGCCTGATGCTTCGGAGCAGACTCCACATAACGGCTCTCATCGTACAGCAACTTCCAGGGGCCGTCCTTGATCTGCTTGTTGCGGGAAGGAAGATTCTCCATATATTGTTCACCCAGCTTACGGTTGTTGAAGTCCACCACCCACTGTGGCAAGGCGTCCATATAGTAAGTGCTCGACACGAAATTCATCGAATGGGAGTCCATCCAGTAAGCCGCGTTGGCACTGTGCCCGGCAGGTAATATCGAAGCACGGTCCTTCAGTGCCACTCCGATCACCTTCGAACGGAAATTCGTGGCCAGACGGAGCTGGTCAGTCACCGTCCGTACCAGCATGTTGCGGGGAGAGTTATGGCCGGCGGTCACGTCGGGATTAGGCTTCCCGTTTTTATCAATGGTGCCAAGACCACGCACTGTCGTGTCGTCAGTGCAATAGGTGAAGCGGCCGTTCAATTCCAGCGTGTTGCCTGTGATGCCGGTTAGGGCCGGTACGCTGCCCGTATAGATGGCCGTATGCCCCACTGCTGTGATTGCCGGTACATAGTTGATCAGGCAGCGATTACAGTTATAGCCCTCACGCATCAAACGCTTGAATCCGCCCTCACAATAGTTTCCGGCATAACGGGTCAGGTAGTCCCAACGCATCTGGTCCACAACCAAGCCGACCACCAGCTTTGGCTGCTCCAACTCTTTCAATTCTTGTGACTGGCCAGTCATCAGACTGGCAAGAATCACCAACAACATCACAATTCGTCTCATACGATAAGGATTTATTTTCTGCGAATTTACGAATTTTAATCCATTCTTGCAAACAAAGCACACTCATTTTCACCCATTCATTCCTCCAATCTGCATAGAACCCACTCCCCTCACACATGCAGAGCAGTGACCCGGAGCGTCATACAGCATAAAACGTCTGACAGCCTATATAAACTTGAAAATAAAACCTAAAAATTTCTTAATATACACAGCATTCGTTTAAAATTGTTTAAACTACACTTCAAAACAGCCCCAAATACCCATTTTTTTCGTAACTTTGCATTGGAAAATCATGGAAAGATATTGTTTTTAGGGCTAACACACTTTTAAAATGAATGAAATAAACAGAAGAATTATGCATTTTTTTAAGAAAACAACGATAATGATGCTGTCTGTGGCATTGGCAACAAACGCTTTCACAGCATCAGCAAGCAACATTCCCGGACCGGGAGACGACGACTCGAAAGAGATTTATGAGAATATCGTGGCTATGTCGGAAATCGGCATGCCATCGCCCACACCTGTAAAGGCAGAGGTAGACAAGCTCAACCTTGGCTCCAGCATGGCATCCCCGAGACTGGTGCTTGAGGAGTCATACGACATGATGGCTGAGCCCGTTGCTGTGTCTAACGTAGCCATGCCGGCATCATTCAAGGGAGTGAAAGCCAACCGCATCACGGGAAGCGGAAATCTCCGATCTCTGTTCAAGGAAATCGCAAAGGGAAACCGCACGATACGAATCCTGCAAATCGGCGACAGCCACGTCAGAGGAAACATCTTCCCTCAGACCATTGCAAAGGTACTGGAAAGCAACCTCAACAACGACGGAAAAAACAGAGTGAAAGTCGACTTCATCGGAATCAACGGAGCAAGGGCATCTAAATTCACCAGCGAAGCCCTGCTGCAGCAAGTGGCAGCCAAACGTCCCGACCTCGTCATCATCAGTTTTGGCGGAAACGAGGCACACGGAAACTTCAACTACGACAACAACACACAGGTGCTCCACAGACTGGTAGACGGAATCCGCCGTCACAACCCAAATGTCCAGTTCCTGCTCACAACGCCTCCGGGATCATTTGCCACAAAAAACGGGGTCAAAGTGCCACTACAGACTTATGAGTCCGTCGCAAACAACATTCTGAATTTCGGTCAAAACAACGGAATCGCTGTGTGGGACCACTTCCACAACATTGGAGGAACCCAATATGCTGCCAACAACTGGTGGAACGCGCAGCTCATGCAGAGAGACAGAATCCACCTCACCGTAGCTGGCTACAAGCTCATGGGCTCACTCCTCGCCGAGGCCATGCTCAACGCATACAACAGCGAGATACGCAGATAAGATTTTTCGAATCACAGAGTATTTTTTTCGAATCACAGAATATAATGAATGCGGCCAACAAGCATATACTTGCTGGCCGCATTCATTTTTTTGTGTTCTGTTATTGCTTGTCCTTGTCCCTGTCGTCTTTGCCAGACCGGAAGAACGAATAGCCAAACCATATAGCCACGAACAGGCATAACATGCCTATCATATACCACATGGAGTCAGCCTGGGCTGCATAAACGCAAAGACCGGCCATCACCAGCGCAAATATGGCAGACACGCACAGCATTATTCTTGTCAGTTTTTCCATTCTATAATTCTTTTAAAGGTGTATTTTAATTGCTGGAATATATAGGAAGTCTAGAAAATCTAGAACATCTAGAATATCTAGACTATCTATAGAAAAAACCTATCTCACACCAGCAGCTTCCAAGTGAAGCCGTCCTTCGTGTCCTTCACTTCGAAGCCCAGCGATGTCAGGTTGTCGCGGATAAGGTCGCTCGTGGCCCAGTCCTTGTTGGCCTTGGCTTTCAGACGCTGCTCCAGCAGCATGTCGACCACCTTGCCGAACGCCTCCTCGCGGGCGGAATTGTCAGCACCGCCTGCAGCAGCGACCGACGGACGGAGTCCAAGCAAGTCGAAGGCGAAGGTCTCAAACACCTGAGTCAAGGCAGACAGCACATCCGACGATATCGATGACTTCTTGTCGGCGGCAGAATTGATGACACGGCAGGCATCAAAGAGATGGCTGATCACGTTAGGTGTGGCGAAGTCGTCGTTCATCGCGTCGTAGCACTTGGAACGCAGTTCGTCTACATACGACATCTCCACCGAAGGCAGTTTGCCGTCTGGCTCGGAAGGAACGATGCGCTTCAGCGCGCTGTAGGCGTCGAGCAGACGTTCAAGCCCCTTCTCGGCAGCCTGAAGGGCATCGTTGCTGAAGTCCACCGTAGAGCGGTAGTGAGCCTGAAGAATGAAGAAGCGGATGGTCATCGGACTGTACGCCTTATCAAGGCTCTTGTGGCTGCCCGAGAAGAACTCAGGGAGCGTGATGAAGTTGCCTAAGCTCTTGCCCATCTTCTGACCGTTGATCGTGATCATGTTGTTGTGTACCCAGTAGTGCACCATGTCGTCGCCCTGACTGGCCACCGACTGCGCAATCTCACACTCATGATGAGGGAACACCAAGTCCATGCCGCCGCCATGGATGTCGAAATGGCTTCCCAGGTATTTGCGGCCCATCGCGGTGCATTCGCAATGCCAGCCAGGGAATCCCACACTCCAGGGGCTGGGCCAGCGCATGATATGCTCAGGCTGGGCTTTCTTCCATAGTGCGAAGTCAGCCTGGTTGTGCTTCTCGCCAACGCCGGCCAGCTCACGCGAGTTGTTGATGATGTCATCCAGGTTGCGGCCGGAAAGACGCCCGTACTTGTATTTCTCGTTGTATTTCTCGATATCGAAATACACGGATCCGTTGCTCTCGTAGGCAAAGCCGTTGTCCATAATCTCTTTCACCAGCTCAATCTGCTCGATGATATGTCCGGTGGCATGAGGCTCGATGCTCGGAGGAAGCACATTCAGGGCAGACATCGCATCATGATAACGGTTGATGTAATACTGAGCCACTTCCATTGGTTCCAGCTGCTCCAGGCGGGCCTTCTTCGCTATCTTGTCCTCGCCGTCGTCGGCGTCATGCTCCAGATGGCCAACATCCGTGATGTTACGGACATAGCGCACCTTATAGCCGATATGCTTCAAATAGCGGAATATGATGTCGAACGTGATAGCAGGGCGGGCATGCCCCAGATGGGCATCGCCATAGACCGTAGGACCGCACACATACATTCCCATAAATGGAGCATTAAGCGGTTTAAACAGTTCTTTGCTGCGAGTCAGCGTATTGTAGATCAATAAATTCTGTTCCATTATTTTATATTGTTTGCTTTTTTATTTTAATAATAATATCGAAATATCGAGACTCCGCAACCTCGAATCATCGCGAATCAAGAAATCAAAATTCTATATTTCCATCGTAATCAACTTCATCAGACGCTCAACGGCCTCTGATTCAGGAATGTTCTTCTCCACGCACTCCTTTCCTTTGTAAAGGCTTACGCGGCCTACGCCGGCTCCTACATATCCGTAATCAGCATCGGCCATCTCGCCAGGACCATTCACAATACATCCCATAATACCGATTTTCAGATGTTTCAGTTCCGGGTGCTCTGCAGTGGCTGAGAGAACAGCGGATTTGATGCGGGCGATTGTACCCTCCAAGTCATAAAGTGTCCGGCCGCAGCCGGGACAACTGATGAACTCCGTTTTCGTGAAACGTACGCGGGCAGCCTGCAATATCGAGTCTGCGAGTTCACGCAGGCGCTCTGAGGAAAAACCGTCGTTCCTTATCGTCAGCTCATGCGCCTTGCCGTCGATAAGCAGAGCGCCGGCGGTCATCGACGCCTTCAGCTGAAGACTCTCCCAGTCGTTTTCCGAAAATTCCAGTGTCAGTGTGCCGTCGTGAATTTCACGGGCAGCAGCCTCTCGCTTGGATGCACACTCCGCAATGCTCTCCACAAGCTTGCGTGCAACAGGAATCTCACGTTCAGGAGCCTCCGACAACGACACACGTATCGTGTCGCCAATGCCCTCACATAGCAGAGCACCGATGCCAACTGCGCTCTTGATGCGGCCGTCCTCGCCCTCACCGGCTTCGGTCACACCTAAATGGAGCGGAAAACTCATGCCTTCTTTATCCATCTGGCGAACCAGCAGACGCACCGTGCGGACCATCACCACCGTATTGCTGGCCTTGATGCTGATTACCACATCGTTGAAATTCTCATGCACACAGATACGGAGAAATTCCATACACGACTCCACCATGCCCTCAGGCGTGTCGCCATAACGCGACATGATGCGGTCGGACAGGGAGCCGTGGTTCACGCCTATACGGATGGCGGTGCCATGGTCCTTGCAGATGTTCAGAAAAGGAACAAAGCGGGCAGCTATCTTATCCAACTCAGCAGCATACTCAGCATCAGTATAATCTATATGCTTGAACTTGCGGCTGGGGTCAACATAGTTGCCTGGATTAATCCGGACCTTCTCGCATATCGTGGCAGCCGTATCGGCCACGGCGGCATTGTAATGGACATCAGCGCAAAGCGGAACCTGACATCCGCTCGCACGCAGGCCGGCGCGGATATTGGCCATATTCTGTGCCTCACGCTGCCCCTGAGTAGTGAATCGGACCAGTTCGCCGCCGGCATCGGCTATTCGTAGCGCCTGAGCCACTGAGCCTTCCGTATCCATCGTCGACGTATTGGCCATCGACTGAATCCGAATGGGATAGTTGCTGCCAATCAGCAGACCACCCACATTCACATCTGTCGTTTTCCGTCGTTTATATGACATTTTCGCTTATTTAAATTTCTTAATAACCTCCAAAAAGCCAAGAAAGTCTGAAAATCTAGAAGATATAGAAAGCCTAGAAAACCTAGAATAACTAGAAAACCTAGAATAACTAGAAAACCTAGAATAACTAGAAAACCTAGAATGTCTAGAATATCTAAAATCACTCTAAACTCTAAACCCTAAACTCTCAACCTCATCTAAACCTTAAACTTAAATTCCATCTTGCTCAAATCCTCGTTGGCCTTCTTTATCTTTTCCTTCAACGACTCTTTATAAGCCAAAAGACGCTCTGCCAGCGACTTATCGCCTACCGACATCATCTGAACTGCCAGAATTGCCGCATTCATCGCTCCGTTGATGGCCACTGTGGCCACGGGAATGCCTGGAGGCATCTGAAGAATTGAATAAAGCGCGTCAACGCCGTCCAGCACGCTACCCTTGATTGGAACACCAATCACCGGCAAGGTCGTATTGGCAGCTATCACGCCTGGTAAAGCGGCTGCCATGCCGGCGCCAGCTATGATCACCTCGATGCCACGGGCCTTTGCGCCACGGGCAAATTCCTCCACTTCTGAGGGAGTACGATGGGCCGACAAAGCCACCAGCTCAAACGGGATTTCCCACTCGTCAAAAAACTTGGCAGCCTTTTCCATCACCGGCATGTCTGATGTGCTGCCCATTATGATACTTACTCTCGCTTGCATTGTATTTGAATATTGAATCATTTACTTACCAAAACATAAACGTGCACCGGGCACAAAGAAGTCCGACTATAAATCCTACGAGCAGCTGAAGCAACGTGTGCTGACGAAGGATCATCTGCGACGTGCCCATCAGGCCGCCCAAAAGAATAATCACACAAGTCGGAAGAACGGGATCGAACACGAAGCGGTTGCTGAAAGCGACAACCAGTCCGGCCAGTCCGCCGATACCCACCATGTGGACACTGATTTTCCACCACATGTTGATGACCAGGCACACAATCTCTGCCACTAAGGCCGACACAATGACGCCGGAAAGAAAAGGAAAAGCACTCCAACGACGAATCAGAAATATCATGCACGTCAGAGAGCAGACAAACGCGATGCCATACTGAAGATGGCGGTTCGAGCGCATGTCGAACTGCCAGCGGCTCAGGTTCAGCTCACGACGTAGAAGAAAGATCATCACCTTCGGGACAATCACCGTGAACACCAACACCACCAAGAGTATGAACAACTTAGGTTTCAGCGGGATGTGGCGGTAGTTGCTGAACACCAGCAACCACAATATCGCCCACATCGGGGCATAGAACGGAGAGAATATCTGGGTAAACGTCTTTGCAGGAGCGATAAATTCTCTGCCTATTGTGTTTGTCTCCATCTTTTTCCTTGTTTGTTTGTGGGAGTAAAACGCCTCTTCATGCTTTTACAACTTAATTCGTCTGCCGGCTAAACCCGCCTATGTAGCCTCTCTAAAAAATCAAAGTATGAAGTAACTACACTTTTCACTAAAAAACTCACTTACGTCTCATCTTGGCAACGGGGATGCCTAACTGGTCGCGGTATTTCGCCACAGTCCTGCGGCGAATATTCAAGCCACGACTAACCATTATATCTGATATCTCACTATCGCTCAACGGATTCGACTTATCCTCACCATCTATCACTTCCTGAAGCATGCTGGCCACCTGAGTTTTCATAACCTCCTCTCCTTCGGCATTTCGCCGGGTGCGGAGGAAGAACTGTTTCAGAGGATAAAGTGTGCCGTCAAGCAATGCATAACGGCTGGAGACCGCACGTGAGATGGTAGACCCGTCAACACCGACAGCCTTGGCTATCTCGCCGCCGGTCAGTGGAAGAAGGTCGCTGTCGTCCTGGCTCAGCATGAAAGCACGCTGACGTTGGATGATGGCATGCATCGTGCGGTAGAGCGTGTCGCGTCGTTTGCGCAGTGCCTCTATAAAATTCTCGGCTCGCTCCACGTTGGACTTCACGTATTTCAAGTCTTCTTTCTGCGATGCGCTCAAAGTCGTGCGCGAGGATGCTGCTATCAACTCCTGATAGGCACGGCTCACTCGCAAAGGGGGAATCCGGCTGCCACGCAGGCTGAAGCTGATGTTGCCGTCTACACTCGTCTCTATGATAAAGTCCGGCACCACACGATGGGAACGGTCACCGGAGCCTTCGTTCAACGACAGCCCCGGACGGGGGTTCAGCTTGTGAAGCGCGTCAAGCACATCGGAAAACAGGTCGTCTGGAACATCCAACTTCTCCTTCAGCTTCTGACGCTCATTGTTTTTAAACAAATCGAAATACTCCGTCACTGCCTGACGCGCCAGTCCCAGCACCATCAGGCGATGCAGGTTACCTGCCTTGGGAGTATCTGAAATCTTACGGTCCAACTGTAATTGCATACACTCACGCAGGTCGCGGGCGCCGATGCCGGCAGGGTCGAAGTGCTGAAGCACATGCAAGGCGGCTTCCAACTCGTCCACAGATGCATCCACGTTGTGATTGAAAAGGAGGTCGTCGCTGATGCTCGACAACGGGCGGTCGATAAAGCCATTGTCGTTCAGCGAGCCAATCAGGTATCTCACGAGCTCTTCCTGCTTTTCGTCGGCCATCTCATGGTCGCCTACCTGACTCTGCAGTTCGTCGACAAACGACTTCGTGTCGCCTAAAGGAATCTCCGAACGGCTCTCGCCACCACCGGACGTATAGACCGGCAATTCTTCGCTGTCGTCATCCCAACCGGCCGACGGATCGTCAGACGAATGCCCTTCGTCAAAGACATCGTCTTCATAAGGAGCGCCATCTTCACTGTCGGGATCTTTATCGCAGCCCTCTTCGAGCGCCACGTTTTCGTTCAGCTCATTCTCCACTCGCTCCATCAACGCGTCCTCGCCCAGTTCCAGTAACTGGGCAGTAAGCAACTGCTGCTGACTCACACGGATGGTGGTCTCTGCCGTCGCTGTCTGTCTCACTTGGGTTCCTTGCTTGCGCTCCATCAATTTTGGGTCTGGCTGTTATTTGTTGAAGTATGTCCGTCAGTTGACTTTCGTCTTGTATTCTCTATGAAATAAAGAGCAACGGTCACCCGTCACTCTTCATCTTCTTCACCTTCGTTGTAGTCAAAGTCAGCCTGAACGACGAGAAGCACATCGTCGGGATCATAGTCGCCCATGTGCTCCTTCTTCGCTTTCTTCACGACATAGTCCACCGCCTTGTCGAGATCTATCTCAACATAGCCCTCGTCGTCGGGAGCAGCGTCAAACACGCCGTTCTGAGTGTAATACTCTATGATTACGTCGAGGATGTAGTAAAGGTCGTCGTCGGAGTATTTCTCTTTCAACTCCTGGGGGAGATAGTTGCGGATATATTCTATCTCTGCGGCATCTTCAGCCGCTCCCTGCATCAGCTCATCGTCTATCGCACTCATAATACCATTTTTTTCCTTACAACAAAGCCTTCAGCTTCTCTTCATAAGCGGGTTTGGCCATTGCGCCGACCACCTTGTCGACCACCTCTCCATTCTTCAGGAAAAGGACCGTAGGGATATTGCGGATGCCGAACTGTGCTGCCAGCTCGTCCTGCTCCTCCACGTCAACCTTGCCCACGATGGCCTGACCCTCATATTCCTGAGCCAGCTGTTCGATTACGGGGGCTACACGGCGGCACGGACCACACCATGTGGCCCAAAAGTCTATCATCACAGGCTTGCCGCCATTGACTATCTCACTAAAGTTGTCTTTTGTAATTTCCATTATTTATTCTAATTTATTGATTTATTGACTTTAATTCTTTATAGCAAAATTTATGCCAGCCTTTTGACGGGTTCTAATATTTTGAACATGGCTTTAATCTGCGAAGTTACGAATAAGTAGGGAAATAAACAAATAAATTTCATTTTATTTGCCCACTGGAATCAAATAGAATTGCCGGTCCTTTTTGAAGTCCACCATCCACTGGTCGAAGATGATGTGGTCGTCAAGGGCTTTCACAGTCAGTGTATGAGGGCCTTTGCTCAGACTCACAGGGGTTTTCTTCAAGGCCTGGCCGCGGAGCACGCTCTGCTTCCAAAATTCAGAGCGGTATTTCTCCTTAAGGGAAATCACGACCGGCTCACCGTCGTCTATGGCGACGCTGTAGCGCAAGTCACCCTTGTCGTTGGGCTGGGTCGGGATCATGGCGGTGTACAAAACGGCTTCTCCTTCCTGCTCCACGCTAAACCGATAGCGGACGGACTCCCCTTTGGACAGAGGAACTGCCATGAGAGAATGGCCCAGAAGCTGGACTGGATTCAGCTGAGTGGTAGAACTGGCATAATTGCATGCGTCGCTGGCTATGTAATCATCCCCTTCTGGCACAGGGGTCGGCTGGTCGTATTGATGATAGTCACGCATGTGGCTGCCATCGGATTACCGAAGCGGCGGGAGCGCGTGACGCAGCTGAAACGTTGCTCTGTGTTGAGCGTGGCATTGACAACTGAGATAAGTCCCGACTTATCCACATATTCGCTGTTGCGCGCTGACTGGAAGTTGTAGTTTCCTGTATTGATGTAGCTTCCCATATTTCAGATTTCATTTTCTTTTGCGAAGTTACAAAAAAAACGGTGAATAAGCGAAAAAAAAATGAAAATTATGGAAAAATAAAATAACACACACATCACAATTCATGAAACACCAAACAAAAGATGCCATAGGAGGTGACGATTTCATTCGTCACAAGTAATCACCCTTCTGAATCGTAAAAAAGTAATACCCACCAAAACTAATCGCTAACTCACTAAAAACTAATCGAGGATGCACCCCCCATGGGGTGCATCCTCATCATATATAGAATCGTGTCTTTCGTTTACCAGAGACTGTAGGTGTTTGCATTTTCTTCCATGCAGCTAAACACAAAAGCAGCATCATCCTCCAAATCTGCAAGTTCCTCATCTGTCAGTTCATCCCACCTCCTGTTGGCAAGAGCAGATCCGCCACTGCCGCCGCCACCTTCGGTCAGCGAACCATTCTTCATGAAATAATATAATATTTTTGTATGCTCACAGACAATGAATGGTTTCATATAAGGTTTCTTCATATTCCCGTCCTCCTTCCTTATCGTATATAATACTTTTGATGATTCTTGATATACAAACCCTTTCCCTGTGGCTTTCCAGAAAGACGGCGGCCACACAAATCATACCAGATTTCTCCTTCTGACGGCAGCAAGCCAGTATCATTGACAAAATCAATCTGTGTAGGCCCATCCTCATTCAGGTCAAAACGCTTCACGCCCTCGATAATAGAACCGTCGAGTCGGAAGAAAGCCCGGAATGCGTTGACTGGTGTATCATCAGCGGGATAATACATATAGTTGTCTTCACCCACAAAACGGACAGACTTATCGCCTGCCGTCATTGGCACTGGTGAGAAACAGCCATTCAGACTGACCAAATCAAAAGCAGTCGGTTTCAGCTCGTTAGCGATGACAACATTCTTAAACTTCATCCTCGTGTTCGGCACCACAGGCAAATCATCGTCATCATCATCAGGTTCTTCATCGAGTTCATCGTCTGCCGTTGAGGTATTATCAGCCTGTTCCCATTTTACAAGATATGGTTTACCTGCCTCAACAGCCTTCACTTCATCGTAGGAAAAAACGATATGTCCTTTTGTCGCCAATTCGCCAGTACCCACTAGCGTCAGCTCTGCAATGACTGCATCTGCAAACGGTGATGCAGAAAGAGCCTCCTCATCCAGACTGAACGGCAGACACAGGGTGTTCCAGCAACCTGTCTTCACGAACCCTCGGCCATATATCAGCACATCTGCCTGTCTGCCGTCCCAGTTTTCCAGCATCGAGCTGTTATCCCAGTTGTTAAACAGCAAAACAGTGTTAGCGTTCCAGTTGCTCAGACCAGAAATGTGCAGCTCATGGTCATCGGTGATGTTCACTCGTCCGGTGCCGTAAGGGGATTTATTTTCGAGCATACTGTAGATCATATCCCGGATTGGATTCATTCCTGAGACACCCATGTTTGCGGCAAGGGTAAAGTTCTCATCAAGTTCCGCTTTAGTTGCCGCAGCCGTCTCACTTATTTCCTCATTACCCTCTGCATTCTCAATAAAAGCGTCAGCAATCAGCTTAGCAAGCTTCTCACTGTAATTCAAACGAGAATAGGCAATATACAGGATTTTATTAAGCTTCTCCTTAGCCATATTGTCAATCTTATTGTAAGCCACATTTTTAATGCTTGCCCACAAACGGGACTTTGCCTCATCCACGAAATCATCCACGCCCTCAAGCTCTGTGATATGCCGAGTTGAGACACTCATGCCACTCCAGTCGTCCGCCATCGTCACCACATGATAGTCGCACGGATAGGAAATAATAGATCCTGTGGAGATGTCGTATATCGCATTGCCTGTCGAGTCCTCGCTGTCATAGTCCGTCGCATTGTCCGACACATGGAAATGCCCGGTGAAAATCACACGGATACCCGCCTCGACAAACCGTTTTTTGATTTCCTCATAGCTCTGATCACCACTATAGTCCTGATTCACCACAAACGTGGAGACAAACGCATCGGCATTGGTAACATGCGGCACGAGGGCATGATGCATCATAGCTATGGGTGTAAGCCCTCGGTTGCAAGCGTCAGCCGCCTGCTGACACACCCAGTCAATGGTGGATTCCTGCAACACACCATTCACCCCCGAGTCTATGCCGATAAGACACAATCCCTCAAACGGCTCACAGACATACGAGAGCGAGGCGTCATCCTGCAGTTCAGAATTGTAGCCATAGTCCTGATAAAACGACTTGAACTCCGCATTGCTCAATGTCGGCACAGGAGTTGACTTACTGCCGTTGAACGACAACGCCAGCGATTGTTCCCCACGGTCATGGTTGCCGGGAATCACGTATGAGGGAATACCTGCTGCTTTCAGCTGGTCGAGGCGGTCTCTCACATACTGGTGGCTTGCCACCTCTCCGTCTTTCGTCAGGTCGCCGGTGATAAGCACCATATCAGGTTTCAAGTCAAGAATCTCATCCATCACCCCGTCAAACAGCTGTGCGCTGTAGTCAATCAGCTTACGTTGTCCTGCCAGATGCCTCTGCCATGCCGTCCCGTCGCTCACAAGGAGCGAAGGAGCCATCACATGGGCATCAGAAAGAACATAGATGGATTTCTGAGAATATGCTGTCAGACCCGTAAAAACCATGACGAATGTCGTCAGCAGCTTTATTCTCCATAATTTCAATTTCATTTTGTTATATAGTTTCAGTTGTTCGTATTATCGTTTAATTGGTAAAAAGCGGCTCTTTTGTAGTTAACACTCAGCACGCTCTATGATGCAAGTATGTGTCTTGCTTTTACGGTCGTAATTGATGCCCACAAGCAGTATATCCCTCGTGTACTCCCTCACTTTATCGATATAATTGCGGCCTTTTATCTGCCGGATAGCATCTTCCGCAGTTCGCCCGCCACCTCATAGTTCGGCACAAAACATTCGTTGGTCTCACGGTCATACGAAAGATAGCCCAGATGAATCAGTACCGTCAGCACATCATCCCGGTTTCTGACAGCTGCCATATCGTTGCCGAATTTCGTCGTGTTCACCTTGGCTTTGCTTCCCGACAACAATGCTATCACATCGTCCTTCAGCCCCTTATAATTCATCTTTATATAGTCTGAGACGGTATCGAATGCACCCGTGGAGGACCAGTAGCTTTGACAGAAATTGTCATGCAGCGCCGACATCACGGAGTTCGGGTTGAAAATCGAAGGCTCATCACCCATCTGATAGCCATCATACCACTTCTCCAAGTCACTGAAATTCATGCCGTATTTAGCGGCCAGCATCTGAGTTTCTGCTTTGGTAAAACCGAAAAAAGAAGACATCCTCCCAGGATTGATCATTGTATATTCCGTGAAGTTGTTCAGAGCCGACTGCGTGTTATATTTCTTGATAGGCAGGATGCCCGTCATATACACTCCAGCAAAAACCTGTGAAGAATTACTCCCCTTAAACAAGCGCCGCAATAAATTCACGTATTTATCCATTGCATCGCTGTTGCCATTCGTTTCCCGGCATATAGCGTCCCATTCGTCGATAATCATGATGAACTTCACTTTGTAATGGTCAGCAGTTTTCGTCAACACAGCCATCAAATCATCATCAGGGGAGGTTATAACATCAGGATAGAAAAAGGAAATCTCTTCCTTCACTTCTTTTTGAATCAGCATCACAATTTCAGTCTGATTGATATCGCGAGTGGTAAAATTGGTGATATCCAGATATATCACAGGATATTGATTCAGATGCTGCTCATACGAGGGGGATTGGGAGATTTCCAGATCCTCGAACAGCTTGCGGGAATCGCACGACTGGTCATAGTAAGCACAAAGCATCTTTGCCGCCATCGACTTACCGAAGCGGCGGCAACGGGTGACGCAACTGAAACTGCGCTCTGTGTTGAGAGTTTGATTCACAACAGCTATAAGTCCTGACTTGTCAACATATTCACTGTTGCGGGCCCGTTGAAAGCTGGAATTACCGATATTGATATACATTCCCATCTATATAGTTGAGAGTTTGGAATATTTTGATGTTTATCAATGCAAAATTACAATTATTTATCTATAAAAACAAATAATTTCTATGTTTATCGCAAAACGGCATTGGAAACTGCACTAAACAGTTATAGGGTTAGCCAATCTTTTGATTTTATAAAAAATCGGGCTTAACCTACTTTATGGCTTATAAGTATCTGATTAATCAATGATATAATTTTCGGAAGTAAAAAAGGAAGTTATATTCTAAGCCACATTGATATGCGTCCGGATGGTTTTTGTTTAACGAAGTGTTCTTTGTGCGAAACAAAGTTGAGCTTTTTGTGGTTTTGTCTTTCACCCACGTTTCTGTCTGTGAAATACCAAACTGAATAATTCAAGACTTCAGCCATAGTATGACCCAATCCTCAAAGACCAAACCTTTTTTTATTTGATTTGCCAATCTACGACTCAGAAAACCTTTTACTGCTCGACGTATGAAAACGTCAGCTCCTAAAACCATACCGGCTGAGACATCTGACGAGGAAGGAAGCTGCAAGCAGACGGTGGGCGGTGATTATCTGAGTGGTGATTATGGGCGTAACACAGATGAACAGCAGGAGAATGACCGCATAAAACGCATATACTTTGCGGGATCCATTCCGCTTGCGGAAAAACAGCCACAAAAGAAAGGGCAGCGGATTGAGCATGAGCAGACACCAGTTCCAATGGAGCCCGAACATGCATGTGACGACGGTCATGTAGAGTAGCAGCAGACCCGACATGGTTTGAAAGAGCAAAAGCAGAATATCGAGCACTTTTGCCGGCATCCGCCATTTAAGCCACCACTCTAAAGCAGTCATGATGCAAACCAGTGCCAACAGTATCGTGAAAGCCCAAATCGGTGTAACGGGAGCAGGCTGAGGGAAAAAGGTCTGCTCAGAGAGCACTTTGTGATTGCCTGTCAACGCCGGCCGCTCCGAACCTTCCTCGCTCTGTATCACAGCATTGCTCAGAGCCTCGATAATCAGCTCAGGAGAGATACGGTGCTCCTCATCCCAAAAGACATCAGCTTCTGTGCCCACTATTGTCATCATAGCCAGTTGTAACCATGGAGCATTACGGGAAAGATAGAAAATCAATTCTCCGTTATTCATCCGATGCTGTTCCGGCCATTTTTTTACGACAATCGGCTCCATCCACATCTTCATTTGAATGGCAATCATCGCCATCGAGGCGCAGTTGTTCCGGATGAAATCGAACTTACGGTGCTGACCCGCCACCATGTCCTCATCCAGATAACGCCAAAGCTCCTGTTTCTGATGGGTGGTGAGGTTCAGTTCATATTGCTGAATACCACGCCCTTCTGCTTTATAATTGTTAACATAATCAGCCGTTTCAATGGCACGGAATCCTGCAGGGGTCTGTCCTGAGAAGAAAGAAAGATAGTTGAACCACGGCGAGTCTGTCCCCATCTCAAACGAGAAGCAATAGTCGAGCTTATGCATGGGACATTCCATGCGGATGGCACAATGTCCCAAGGCAGAATATGCCTCCTCACCAGGGGTCGTCACCAGCAGGCTGGCATACACAAAATTGCTGCTGTCTGGCTGTAAGACATACGTTGAGTACGTCTGGGCACCCCCATTTACTTTGAAGCACAATATCAGAATAAAAAGGAGTATCTTATTTATTTGATTCATTAGATATATATCAGATTATCAAGGAATTGTATTATCAACTAAAATCAGTGTCATACAGTAAAGCATGACACTGATTCTTCTATTTTGAAAAATGTTTATTTTATCAGAACTTTTTTGCCATTGATGATATACAGCCCTTTGACCGGATTTTCAACTTTTCTTCCTTGCAGGTCGTAGATTCCCTGCATTGGTGTTGTCATGTCATCTGAGTTCCTGACATTTATTATTCCTGTTGCGTCCCCCTCATTCACAAAAGACAAAGAGAGGTCTTTCGTGCCAGCAAAAGAAGGCAAGCAAAGATAAGCCTTGTTTGATGTCATATAGGTGGTATTCGAAGATAACTTATAAAAACCCAATTTGCCTTGAGAATTCACATTCAGTACACGCATATTGTTCTGGTCATTTGCTGTTCTGTATGTTGATTCTGCCCCATTATTATTATATGCATCAATATTATATATATCAATAATGCCTTTCAGCAAATTATCATCTTCCGAAACCACTGGATCAACGTTATAAATATATGGTATCAATCGGTTTTCTTTTGGATCAGTACTACTACATTCCAAAATAACGGCAGTAAATGCAGGAACAATATTTTCAATCTCCACACATTCCACTTTGTTAGACTCATCGATACCTTTCACATAATAAGCCTTAACCCCATCTTTCAGTTGATAAGGAAAAGATGTGTACATCGTGGTATAATAATATCCATCTACAGTTATTTTTGAAAGCGGGTTAGCACCAAAATATGAACTTTCCATTGATGCTTCTGTAAGAGGCTCCAAAATCCACGTTGTTTTGTCATCAGCAGAAATTGTCTCGTTATATTTCGCTACGACTACTCCTGCAGATGATTCACACAAATAACCAGACATAGAATGGCTCCCTACATAATTAGCCGTCATAGTTATTAGTGCATGTTTACCATCTGAACTCTGAGAAGACTGCTCCATAGTCACACCATCACATGTAACAGGAACATCACCGGCTTTATTGCCATGAAAAACTCCTTGAGCTATTTTTTTTAGATAAACTCCCTGAGCAACCACATCACAATTTGAAGCCGTATTATTTCCCTTAATAGAGAAAACTGTAGAGGGATTAGATAAATAATCATTTACTAAAACAAGATCTTTCTTTAAATAATTACTTGTACGTGAGAATATTCCTTCTATACCAGTAGTAGATGTGGCGTTAGAAGCAGAGCCTATCATAGATTGCATGTTAATAGCATCGCCCTTCATACTCATATATTTACCCGATGTTGCACTTTTAATTCTATAGTATTGGTTATAAGAATTTTGCTGATTGCCGAATACAGCGTAAATAGTCTGTTGAGAACTGGAAGTAGATCTGTTAATTGGGATATCTGCGGGATTCATATCATCTAAGAAATTCCCACTGGCATCCTGCCAATACTGAAAAAAATAGCCGTTTGACGGTAAAGCATAGCAATAGTAATAACGTTTTCTGTCTCCATCTGCATCAGTAAACGATCCATCATCCAAGCTCATTGAAGATTTAAATTTACTTTCTTCCACATTTGTCTCTTTAGTCTTGGAAATATAAACCTTTCCACTACCAGTTTTCACTCCTACACCGGTTTTAAAGTAAAAACTACCGCCGGCCATGACAGTAATATTAGAGAAAAAAAAGAAAACTGAAAGAAACAAAAGTTTTTTTATATTGTTGTAAACGAAACTCATTTTATTTATAATTTATAATAATACTTAACATATCCTCTAATAGAACATGAAATATTTCAACTTGAGTATGGATAACTTCAAAATAATCTCATCTTTAGAAAACTAAATTGCATTAATTATATCTACCAAAGATTACCGAATCTAAAATCATTCTCCTCCAATGCTATAAAATCCTCAAGTTCTTCAAGTTCTTTTACACCCTGTTCACCAACTTCCTCATCATCAACAATCACACTTTGTATCATTAAATTCGTCTGAAAAATATTTGCTGTTTTGAACAAAAGAGGTGATTCATAATTCTTTTTCATAATTCAATGTCTTAAAACATGAGCGGAAAAACCGCCCATGTTTTGTTTAAAATCATATGTGTTTAAAATTATCACCAAAGATTACCAAATCCAATGCCATGACTCTCCTCATACTCCATACGTTCTCTCGCATTCTGTTCTTCTGTCCATTCATCATCATCGTCTGGGTCGCCTGTGTTTTCTTGATTTCCAATTAGTGAATCGGTAATCATATAATTCTCAAGCATCATATCCGTTGCTTCCGCAAGGGGCTGTATATAACTTTTCTTATTCATAATTATGTCCATTTCTTCTTACTTCATTAATACTTTTTTACCATTAATTATAACTATTCCGCTGAACGGCTTTGTAACAGGACGAGCTTGAAGGTCATAAGCAGGAGCATCTGTATCTATGTTGTCAGTCTCTGTAAGTCTGATTGAGGTTGCTTCATCAAGAGCTCCTTCATCAAAGACTATGTCAATCACAGATTTCACATCACCGCCATCTTCAGATTCAAAGAAGAGGAACGCCTTATTACCATTAAGAGAAGTGCCCTTGTACTTCCAGAATCCAAGTTTATCTTTGCTGCTCTTTGCCAGGGTTCGGATACATCCAGCTTCTGCCGCTTCTTTTATCTCATCACCTGAAAGAGTAAAGAAGAACTTGTTGTTGATGGTGCCGGAGTTTTTCTTCAGCAGATAAGTGTAATCCTCCAAATCTGAGATACCCAAATCATCTATGAGGCCAAGTACATCCTCGCCTGTTATGGTAATTGTCTCTCCATCCAAGCTGACATTCACTTGAGTCATAATGTTATATTTGTTAATGAGGAAATCATTACCTTTCAAGAGATTCTCATCTGCAGAGATTGCTGTCCCTTTTGCTGTAGTCGGTTTTACGGTTGCTGTAGTAGTGGCAGATTCTATGATGACCGGAGTCTGAGCAGGAACCACACCTGTGATTTCGGTTGCCTTTGCAAATCCGGTCTCCGAACTGATATCACCGTCTTTAATGTAGTATGCCTTTACTCCGTCACTAAGCTCGTATGCGAAATCAGTATAAAGCGTAGAGTAATAATAGCTGTTGCCATCCTTAGGATCTTCTGTAAGAGTAGATTCATTGAAACTCAGCGTCAGTCCTTCAACCGGTTCAAGCATCCAGCGGTCAATCGTTCCGTGGTTCACATTCAAGCCGTTGATGATGCCAAACTCACCGTTATTGTC
>CAMOTI010000165.1 GCA_946625675.1 uncultured Prevotellaceae bacterium
TTCATAATCCGAAGGTCAAGGGTTCAAGTCCCTTTCTCGCTACAAAATTGGAAATCAGAGGGTTAACAAAAAAAATAACCTCCTGTTTTTTTGTTTTTACAGGGAAAAACACTGAGAAAGCATAAATAATCGGTTGTTTTTGGTGGTATTCAGAGGGAAAAACGTGCACAAAACGTGCACATAAAAAAACATCAAAAATGAAGATTTCAGTTTACACAGACAAGCGGCGCAAGACCGCCAAAGGCGCGATGCCTGTACGTCTCAGATTCCAGCCACACAGAGGATCCGCATTCCTGATCTCAACAGGGCTGGGATGTTTCAACGAGCCAGCTAACTGTACGTTCCCCCCTGCTGAGCCGAACGCGAAGACGAAGTCCTTCCGGCTCATGAAGTTGTTCACCGCATGCCAGGACCACATCTACCAGCACCCGGATCTGACAAAAGAAAGGATGAAGGAAGAGCTGGCTGCCATCATTACAGGTAGACCCGCCCGTCGCGACACCATCAGCGACATGTTTGAGAAATACACCAGCGGAAAAAGGGAAAGCTACCGCAAGATGTACGAAAGGACAGCCGGCAAAATAGCCGGGTTCGACGACAAGGCGACGTTTGAGACTATCGATCGGAAGTGGCTGGAACGTTTCGCCTCATGGCTTGAGAAGGAAGGAGCGAACACAAACGGGATTGCCCACCACATGCGCAATCTCCGCGCCGTATTCAACTTCGCCATTGAGGAAGAGGTGACCAACAACTATCCCTTCCGGAAATACCGAATCAAGAGCGAGCAGACCCGCAAACGCGACTTGACGGTCGAGCAGATGCGGCAGCTTCGCGACCATCCTTGTGAGCCGTTTCAGCAGAAATATGTGGACTTGTTTTTCTTGATGTTCTACCTTTGCGGCATTAACGCCGGCGACCTGTTCACACTAAAAGAATCAAATATCAATAACGGACGTATCGAGTATTACCGCCAGAAGACCAAGAAGTATTATTCCATCAAGATCGAGCCGGAGGCAGAACACATTATTAATAAATATAAGGGAAAGGACTGGCTCCTGGACTTGATGGACACCAATGTCAATTACAGTCAGCCGTTGAAGCGGATGAATCAGCAGCTGAAAAAAATTGGCATGGTTTATCACGAAGGAGGTGAATGGACAGGCGATCCGCTCTTTCCAGACTTGTCGTCTTACTACGCCCGCCACACATGGGCATCCATCGCGGCAGAGGTTGATGTGCCAATGGACGTGATTGCCCAGGCGCTCGGCCATGCGACACCATACTCCACCACCGACATATACGTCAACAGGAGGCTGAGGAAAATTGATGAGGCCAACCGCAAGGTGATTGACTATCTGAATGACTTGTCAGAATTATAGCAGCGACTCGTTGATAGTCCCCAGTGTCTCCGTATAGCTTACGGGAGTTGTGTCTGCCTGTATTACCAGCTCAGCGGCCGGAATGTCCCGCGACACCAGGCACCCGATCATGTCAGTCATCAATATGTCATCATGATTCCCCGCGACAGGAATATTGCCGTAATGACCGTCTGGGAACTGCTGGTACAGCTGGGCTTCCTCGTAAAACCTTGAGTCGGGATCAAGGAACTTTCCGTCCTCGAACTGCACGGTGAAGTGGTCCACCATCGCCTGCTTCGTCTTCACGTTCGTCTGGAACCCGATCTTCTGGTAAACCCCATTGCGGATGTCCTCCTCGTCGGTGCTGCGGCGGTAATAAAGGTTTTTGTATGATGATGCTATCTCGTACAATATGCCCTGTATGTGGTCGCCGGTACCGGCTTCGTCCTGTTGCATGGCATAGCGGAGGTCGAAGGTGTTACTCTCGAAAACGAGCAGAGCGTTTTTATAATACATGGAAACGGCGACCGCTTTCCACGCCATCAGGTCATACCTGAGATGCCCGCGCCACCTTGCCACCACCTCCAGCCTTCCGCCGGGGACTACAGCAGGAAGCCGGTTGATGACCGTGATGACGGAGTAGTCTGCCTTCTCGCTGCGGCCGCCAACGTCCACCACAACCAGGTACTGGTTCCGTGTGTTGAGCTTGTCGGGGCGCTTCCAGATGAACATTGATCCGTTTGCCTGGTCGACAAGACGAACTTTCCCTTCGTCCGTCCTGGTTATGTCCCCCTTCCACAGCGGCGGTGTCTCGAACTGCTCCTGCTCCCGCTCCACGATGTCGGCGTGGAACACGTTCGCTCCGCTGTACCGGAAGCACTCCTTGTCGTCGCTCGGAGCCTCGCTCGCCATCTGCCCGCGTGAATGATACCCTCTCCGTTTCTCCACATACCAGTGAATGTGTTCCAGCGTCGCCCCCTTCTCCCACAGTCGCCAGAGATAGACTCCAGGCTCGGAGGTCTCCGTGTCTGTCTCCTGCTGGTCTTTCCCGTCGGCCAGCATGCGGGCGAACTCCCTCTCCTCAGCCTTGTCGGTGAAGTCTATCGTGTCGTGCTCGATCTCGTAGAAAGGAATGAAGAGCGCCTTGTATACACTCTTGCCGGACTTCGCCCGTTTGTACTCATCATAGAAATAGCCGCTCATGCCGTTGGCCGTAGACTCCATCACCTCCATCGTCAGCGGCCGGAAGGCGATACCGCCGTCTATGTTCGTGATCACCTGTGAGGCTGTCTTCGACGGCGTGTCTGTCCAGTAGGCCACCTCGGAGTAGTGAGCCATAGAGAACGCCGCACCACGGACCGACTCGAAGTTCTCGAACGAAGCTATGCTGATCGAGCAGTCGCGCGTGTCGTTGCCGGCAGAGTCCGCAATGATGGAGTCTGCAGTCGACCCTTCCTTCGGGGCGAAGTTGAGATGGTCTACTCCTATAAGCTCAGCAGGGAAGTTCTCCAACACCGTACGGTACATCGCCTTGATACGCCGTGCCGTATCCTTTGTCTGGGCGAGTATGACGCTGTTCCAGCCGCGCCGGATGAACAGTTGCACCCACGCCATATACAGCTGCACGAGCGTGGAGCCTCCCCACTGTCGGGCTTTAAGCAGGATGAGACGGACAGGCTTGCCGGCCAGGCGCATCTCCTCCAGCTCCGTCAGCAGTCTGTTCTGGGCGTAGTTGATACGGAAGGGAACCGTCTGCCCGCTGAGCTTGTGCTTGATGTGGAAGCAGGTGATGAAGGCGAACCACGGGTCATTGGCACAGCGGACCAGCATGATTGCCTCGCAGATATTCTCGTATGAGAATTGCGGCAACTTTTGCTGAAGTCCAGCTATTGTTTTTGCCGACCTCAACATCTTGATGAGAGGATGGTCGAAAACTTCGTCATTGACATATTGCACCGGGACGGGAAAGTCGGGAATCCTGAGCACATGACTATGCCTCCAGCATCCCTTGCCGGAGAGCTGGTCAGGCTGCGCGCGGAATCGGGAACGTCTGCGCGCGTTTTCTTTTATTATGTCTTTTACGTCTGTGCTGATTGTTCTGTTTTTTTGCAAAGATAGTTAATCGGTGAGTTAATTCTCTGCATTTTTGGCAGTCAGTCAATCAGATTCACCACCTGGCGCATGATGTAACCCTGCGTCCAGGCGGCCGCCTCGCTGCCGAGCGGAACGTCGTAATAGCTGCATATCGCGCTCTGCACGTGGTCAATCTCATGTACGAGCGTGTCCCACCACTGCGCCTCGTCGGACGCGTCAGAGATCACGACAAGGCTCATCATCAAGTCCGGGTTCGTATAAGTAAACCCGTTGTTCGTGCCGAGTGCTATCCGGCAAGCCTTCTCCAGGTCCTTCCTTCCACATCCGAGTGCATCAAGCCAGCTGGAAAGCTCGTCAAGGTCGGTGACCTCAACGTCGTACGCGAGAATCACCGCCCATTTCTTTACTATGTCGATGTAATGCTTCGTCATAACATGTCTTCCCAGTCTATCCTTACTCCACGGCGGTCGCACTTGGCAAGGAAACACTCGAACACCTCGCCTTCTGCAGCGTCCTCATCGTCAAGCGTGTCCTTCACGTATTTCGCCACATGCTCCGGATCCTCAATACTGCTATCAAGATAGTCGGCCTTGCACATGTTGGCCACATACACAGCGTCGTATATGTCGTCGTTCTCAAGAGTGACGCCAGCTTCCTTCAGCATCGCCCTCACATCTTCCTTAGTCCACGGACTGATGCGCCGGAGCCTTCCGCTGTCGTCCATTTTCTTCATCTTGCTGACGGCGAACTCACACAGCGGCTCGTTGAAGTGGGGACCGTTATGCCTGAGGTATGACACCATCGCCTTAGGTTTCGGAATGTATTGTGTTAAATCATGCATGGTCTCTGATATTAAGCGGCGGAAAGCGGACAAGCCGCCCTCCGCCAGGTTATACAATTAATAATAGCGTCCCGTACGGATTCTGCGCTCTTCCATGCGGCCTTCCTCTTCCCAGTCGTCACGGCGGCTCATTCCGTTGCGGTAGTGCATGTTGCCACGCTCACTCATCCCGCCGCCTCCGTCCATCTGGTCCAGTGCCTCGAACGCCTCACATACGGCCTTCTTCGCCTTTCGCATCTTCTCGACAACCTCGTTGTAGTCGTCTTCTTTGAACTCTAAAACATATCCTGCCATAATGATTATGATTTTGCGTTTCCACCTTTTGACAATGATTTCTCTATACTTGCGAACCATTTCGACATGCTCTGCTCCAGGTTGTCGAACCTTTCATTCAGATTCTGGATCGCCTCGTCCCGTTCCTTGTCCTTCGCGTAGCTTGGGTTGAGGGTCTTGAAGAAACCCTCGCAGGTGGAGACAACTTTGTTGTTGTAATCTGTTCTCGAAAGTTCAGCCTCGCTTACAGCCTTCACCACATCAACCTCGCTGAGCATACCCTCACGGCTGTCGCTTATCACGGCGATTCCGTAATTCGACACCGACTGGTCGCACGGGAGCTGTTTGAATTCATATTCCTGTTCACCGCTTTTTACTTTGATGTCAATCACTTTCTCAGATGTGATTCCCATGCCGATTCCAGGTGTGCTGGAGTTGAATTTGTTGTACGGGGCACTGAAACTTGCCACCTGACCTACTGTAAGTACGGGAAGCTTGCCATTTGCTTTGTCGTGTTCCAGCACATATATAGTCGTTCCTTGTCTTACTGATGAAAACATAGTTAATGAATTTTGAAATTAAACAATCGTTCTTGAAATCAACTGCAACACCCCGTTTAAGCGGTCGTTGAACACCGTGAACACTCCTGTTCCGCCAATCAGCTCGGCCACGGTCACGGGCGTTCCGCCGAACAGGGTCAGCGCCCTTGTCGTGCCGTTCAGCGTGAGCGTGATTGGAAGTGTGGCTGTCGTGCCCGTCGGGATGGCGTCCGTCAGTCTCACAGTGAAATAGCCGACGGGAGGGAACGGTCTGCGGACAAACCCGAGGGCGATGTCAACAGTGTCCGTTCCTACGGTCGTGTTCGTGGAGCTGATATACGGAATGCCACCGATGTTAGTGATTATGTTATTGAAACATCCCATAGTCACCTCCTTTCTTAGAATCCTCCGAATCCGCCGTAATAGCCACCGCCGTACATTCCGTTAGGATAGATTCCGCCGCTCACGTAAGGGGTCGTATTCACGGCGACAAGGTTCGGGTACTGAACGCTCACCGTGTTCGGAATCTTGCACTTGATGTCGTCAACTTCCTTGTTCAGACCGGCGAGCTGCGCGTTGATTGGAGCGAGGCTCTGACCTACGACGCCGGCGATGTACTGGTTCTGGTTAAGCTGCGAGATTTCGCCCTGAAGCTGGGTGTTCTTCTCCCTTGCCAGGTCGAGCTTGTCCTGGAGTGCCCTTGTCTCCATCGCGTCGAGTTTTCCGAGGATGGCGCGGGTGTTTGCGTTCGCCGTGTCGTTCAGCGAGTAGGTCTGCTGACAGAGCGCAAGCTTGTCGCTCGCATCCTTGTTGGCGATGCTCTGCTGCACTCCGTTGATGCTCTGCTGGATGGCGTTCATGCTCTGACAGTTCTGGAGCTGGCTTGCCGCCTGGCCCTGCTGGATCGTGCTCTGAACACTGTTGAGTCCGTTGCAAATCTGTTGCATCACGGCCGTGTTGCCGCTCTGTAGTGCGTTGATGATCTGCATGCCCGTCATGTTCACGTTGTTGCCGAGGGAAACGATGCTTGTGTTCAGCGAGCAGATGCCCTCCTGTACCTGGTCATGAGTGGTGTTGAGCAATGTGGCGAGCTGACTGATTGCGTTTGAGTTTCCTTGAACGGCCTGCATGATGAGCTCACGTCCGTTGTCGTTGTTGAGTTGGTTGGCAAGGAATCCGGCACCGGCGTTGTTGCCTCCGAATCCACCGAATCCGCCGAAGCCGTTGAAGAACTGGCTGAGGAACGGATACATGAAGATAAGCCACAGAGGGCTCATGCCACCGAATCCGCCTCCGAAGCCTCCGTTGCCCATCATGAGCAACGGCCACAGGTCGCTGGAGTTAAAGCCGCCGCCTCTGTTCCCGCTGTCCGGGAAAGAAAAAACTTTTGTGTCTGCCATTGTGTTTTTGTTTTTGAAAGTAAAAGAAAATGTTATCTCTGTCATCGCGCTTTGACGATGGCAAATTTACCACAATGACAGCACCCGTGAAAATAATTTCCCGTTATCCCGGTGCACACTTTCAGCAATCCTTGTAAAGCCTTGCCAATATCTTGTATATCTTTCGGTTACACATATTGTAGCGTTCGCTCAGAACCGCAACTATATAAGTAGTCTTCTCTCCCTCAGACTTCATCCGTTCGTAGTCCTCTATAAGCTGCACATACTTGTAGTCCTCTATCTTGATGCCGAAACCGTGCAGCCGTTTCAGTATCTCGCCTGAAAATTTCAAAAATTCTTTCACTTTCATAGTGCAAAATCTAAAAATTATTACTAACTTTGCACCTATCTCACCTCATAAGTATAAATAAAATGTCTGCATGTAGGAAGACAGGGCTTAATCCCCACAGCTATCCTACATGTAGGCATCGTTATAAATGAGGTGAGATTCTTTTATAAGTAGTTGTGGGGTTCTTTTTTCCCTCCACGCGTGTATTGAGGTCTAAAAACTATGCTTTACAACATACTTTGAAGGCTCAAATCATAATCGTTTTTTTCTATCTTTGCAGTCGCTAATCAAAATCCTAAAGTAATGAAAGCAATTCTGACAAACAAGATTAACGGGGAGAGCGTTGAGGTTTACTCGACGACGGAACACCCCGATTCAAGCTACGGCAAGCCCGTATGGGTTGATGAGAAAGGACAGGCTTACTGCCAGTGCAACCTTCCGAATCCTTTTTATGATATAGAAATAGTCGAGGACGATGAAGGACGTTAGGAAAGAAGCAATAGAAAGGAGCAACGCTTGGTGGTACTCAGTAGGCCTCGACGTTCTGACTAAGATAGCCTCCGCGCTGGGGGCGAGTGTCGAACTTATAAAACATGAACCATGAGATTCTTACTACAACCATCAACCAAGCCTGGTCACTGGGTATGCACCGACACGGAGAACAACATCGTCTGCGTGTGGAAGGAGCATGAGTTCAACGACACCCAGGAGGTCACGATGCTCGACGACATTCCTTCCGACAGATATGCCGAGGTTGCGCACTGGATGACCGAGATGGGCGAGTGGCTCAGAGAAAACCACTACGACCTCATCTTCTGAACCTCCTCCACGCCGTAATCACCCCGAACACAATCACCATCACGCCGAGCACTTTCAGCCATGAGAGTGTCCGGCGTTCCTTGACTACCTTTTTATTGGCGTCAACAGAATGGTATGCCGAGTCGCTCCTCTCAACGTAACGCACAGACCTCACCGTGTCGTGTACCGCCTTGTAGACGGTATCACGGACAATCTTAAGCACCGTGTCCGTACGTGTCTTGTATAGCGTGTCACGCATAATTACCAGCCGTTCCCGCCACTTCTCCTTATACACATACACCGAGTCACCCTTCTCACGTACGTACACCGAGTCACGCACGTACACCGAGTCCACCGACGCCGACGCCCGCGACACCGAGTCCGACTTGGCAACGTAGAGTGTGTCGGAATGAGCCGTCACAAGGCTGTCGGACGCTCTGTGGTGCGTTTTAACGGAGTCGGTGAGGGAATGCGCCACGAATACCGTGTCGTGCGTCACAAGCGATTCCTGCGTCTTCGTGCAACTGACAAGGGAGTAAACCACACCCAGCAGCAGCATGAAAAACAAAAGCGCCAATATAGTCCTCAAATCCTTAAACATAGCAATCAATAATTTAAATTGTCAACTATACTGCAGCCAAACACCAAACCATCACCCAGTCCCTCCGCATGGCTAAACTTCAAATCTCAAACCTCAATTTTCGTGCAAACGAACACAAAGCCAAGCTTGCTTGAGTTTTGTTGAGTGCAGCCGAAAATCATGAAATAAATCTCAAATTAAACAATCTCAATCCATATTTCATCATTCGCACCCTGCAGCATCCGGTAAAGCTTCTCAAAGCAAGCCTGGCTCTGAGTCACCTTCCCAACCACCGTGTTCATTCCCACGATGATGCACCCAGAAGAAGAGTTCTGATTAACACCCTTGTGAATCAAGATACCCTCAAAACCAGGCACACCAACCAAGTAAGGTACCTTGCCCTTGCAGAAGCCCATGTAATAAGCCTTGGCAGAGAACTTCGGACTTACCCTGTTCATCAGCACCCTGTACTTACCCCTCGGAATAGCAGTCTCATTCTTCACCTTGATTCGCTTAATCTCAGCCAAAGGCATGTCCTGCCTCAGCCCCCTGTCAACATCCTCGATGGTGTCACACACATACACCCCGTCAACATACAGATGACCTATCTGGTACATCTTGCCTGCCTTCATGGCAATTCGTTTCAGCGTCAGTAACATATCATTAAGATTTAAATATTAAACTTCAAACCACCACATCCGGATGGCTAAACCTCAAACCTCAAATCTCAAACTTCAAATTATCTCTTCCTTCTCATCAGGCTCAGGCTTCGACTCCTTGTCAAGCCTCCTGTCAAAATACTCCTTCACCCGGGACTCAGTCTCACCGAGCTTCGTCTTGAAGTAAATACTCACACCGAAAATCCCGCCGGCGAAAGTCAGAGCCTGAGCCATGTACCACAGCACACCCTCAGTCACGTCGCCATTCATGAAGAACGAGATAAAAGTAAGCACAACACCGCTCAGCACCATCAGGCTGGCAGTCGAGTACTGAATCCATTCCTTACTGTTTGTAGTCATATCAATATCATAATTATAGTGTTAACAACCGCGCCTATGGAAGACGCAATACTGTATCTCACAACATCACCCACCTCAACAGGAAAGCCGTATCTCCTGCTCTGCCAGCACTCCCTCAGCACCATGGTAATGGTGCCGAGTCCGCCAAGCAGCAGTCCAAGCAGGAAAGCCGCCGCCAAGCCAATCTTATCCCTCCTGTTCATAGTTCATTTCCTCCTCTTCTATGATGGCGTCCATTCTTTGTTCCCACTCAACTCTCTCCTCATCAGTGGCATCTCTCCACTCAACATCGTAGTCATCAGGAGCGCAAATTTCACTGACAAAAGTTCTTTCCTTGTCTGTAGCATTCACCTGAGTGAGCCACATTCCTTCCTTTGATTTTATTACTTTCATATTATAGTTTTTTAAGATACAATTCTGTGTAATACATAACCCTTTGCAGTAATCTGCTCCCTTTCCTCAGCTGTCAGTTGATCATAGCCATATCGCTGAATATAAAGGTTGCAAGTAGGGTAAGGATTAGTCCAAGTTTCCTCATCATATGTCCCTGCGTCTTGGGCAGCCTGCTTGGCATCAGCATTAGCCTGTACTCTGTCAAAGGAATAAGTGAGTAAAGTGTCAATCATACTCTGCCTTGCATCAGGCTCATCATAAGAATTGACACCCCACCAGAGAAGATTCTGAAAAGTAAATATGTTGAAGTTTGGCAAAGTTCCTATATTCTTGCAAAGCATATATCGGACAGTTGGGATAAACCTCGTATAGTTTGAAAAAAAATTCCATGCACTTTGCATTCCGGTGGTAGTGAGTTCAGAGCAGTCAATGCAGTCAATATGCGTAAGCGACAGACATTGGACTATAAAATTTTCACTTGTCATCTGACCCTTTGGCCTTATAGTTCCCTTAATTCTTTTCAGGGAATAATTGTTCAAAAAAGCATTGGAAAGTTTGGTCATTTTAAGTTCACCTAAATCACCAACTTCACATAGCGTTGAACATTCCCTGAACATATTTTCGCATACTACGGCTATATTACCGAAATTCAAGTCAGGAACAGTACGCATATTGTAGGCATTCCTAAACATATACTGACAAGATGTAGTGACACCGCTGACATCAATATCATGAAGATAGAATATGGTATTATTTCCATTAAACTTACTGGAGGCACTGCCTGTGATGCTTGGCATCGTAGCCCTCAGCTTTATAGCATTTTTCAATCCATCCGAATGCATTATAGGAGGAGCTCCCCTGTCAAATATATCATATCCAATATGTGCCTCACTTATCAATCTTTTACTGTCGGTAACTTCTATATTATCAGAGAAAGTGTACACTCCATCAACTGGTCCTGAGTTCCGAAACCATTTAGCTTTACCATAATACTCTATTACATCAACATATGATTCACCACGCATAAGCCATACATCATCAGCCTCTATGCTTATCTTTTCACCTACAATAAGACTTCCGAGATTCAGGCCAATGTAACAGTCATTGCAAAGTGTACGGTATGCATATGAGTCTGTTTGATAGTTATGAGGGAGATGATGAATAACCTGAAATAGCCAACAGCCCTCATCGTCCCCCGCAAGGTCATTTAATGTAGTAAAAGTTTTTTCATACACCTTGACGATACTAATATTATTCCCATCAAGAGCAAGATGATTGATGACACCACCTGCCGTATGGTCAGCACCTACTTTTATATGTACACCTACCAAGCAGAAATAACTCTTTCCAAACTTATACTTTGAGTCAGGTAAATAGAAGGCAGATGGCCTCCCGCCACTCATGAACCAAAAACTTTGACTGGCCGTGGTGGCATCCTGATTTATAGAAAATGTGTCAAGCTTAGTTCTGTTAAACTCGTTGAAAATCATAGTCCGCTTATCCATCCTTTCCCATAAAGCTTCGGCAAGATATTTATAACCAGCCTTGAAGATATAGTTATCATCCCTGTACAGGGTGTCCTGTATATAGGCATAGCCGTCACATGGGGAAGTATATAACCCTCTCCTCATAAAGTGGTCTCCCACCTGAGGGACATCAACAACAACTCTATTCTTGTCAGTAAATACAATGCCATTACTGTCAGTCCATCCACACACACAAAGCACAAGCACGTCACCTTTCTCAACGTCAATCCTCACACCTCTCTGCTTTATGGTTCTTTCACCAAATGAATTACTCACGGCTGGTACAAGGGTCGTATTTGACCACATAGGCATGGTGTCACCCACATCTATATGTCTCCACAAATAGCCGTCCTGCAGTGTGCTCATCACGTTGTCAGTCCATCCCTCTATCTTCCTCCCAGCCTTGTCAAGCAGCGACATGACAGGCTTGGAAGTTTTCTTGTATATCCGCAGAGCCGACTTTAGTGAGTCCCTGCAACAAACACAAAGCATCTTCGCGCCTGATGGCATGACCACCGTCGCATTCACGCCAGTCCTGTCAGCTGTGCTAACGTCACCCCTGAGATAACCGCTCAATGTGAGGTTGCCAGTCGTCTCAGTATCATTGAATACAGAATATACAGCCCAGCACAGAGAGGCATTAGTAGAAGATTGGTTGCTCATCCCCTCCATTTTCCATGTCTCGCCCTCTTCCACGGGGATGCGGTATACCGTATGGCCTACGACTCTTGCCAGATTATGGGCGGAGTTGATGATACTCGCTGAACTCTTTTCCCAGCCAAGCCTCTCATACAGCTCATCCTCCCAATAGTCCTCAGTGCTTCCATCAGTCCTCTGCCCAAGAGTGTCAAGGCTCAGCTGCTCCACCTTCCCGTCCAGAGCCTCTATCGCACTCTGCACGTCGCCTTCTCCAAGGTCAGGAGTAGGGGTAAGGTCGTAGGAGATGTCCTCAGCTGTAAGAGGAATACCAAGCTGAAAACTACCTCCGTTTATCCACGTTGATTCACTCTGAAGATACCACCACAGCTTGAAATACCCTGGATTGGAGCTGTCAGGCTGAACATATATCTTGGTAGTGTCCTGAAATGTGGGGTCATGCCCAGGACCAGGCTCACTCGCAGGAAGGAAGGCAAAGTTGCTTGCCACTATCTGCTCTCCCCTGCCATAGATATTCCCCCCTATCACTATGCAGTGAGTATCTGATGTATAATACACACAGTTAGGATAAGTGGAGGACAGGACCAAGGCCTGAGCCTCAGTCTTGTCCTTTATCACGAAAGTGTCCTTGATTTTCTGCGCAAAGGCACTCAGAGAATCCTCGTTAACAAACTTTCTCATACTCTTCCATGTTTAAAACTGACATTATCCAAACACAGCAGACCATATTGTGTTGACCTCACCCTCAGTGATCACATCCAAGTTGCTTTGCACCACCGTGAAGTCACTTGCCTTGTATGCACTGTCCTTGTCTGCGACACAGAAAATAAAGTCACCAGACTCACAACTATACCCGGCGTAAGTCCCGGGATCAGCGACCACCCAGTACCAGCCCTTCTTATAGTCAGTCAGCGTCGAGAACTTCTTCGCGCCTGTGGCAGTACTGTTGTCAGGCTGCACAGTCTTGTCCCCGACAGTGTTGCTTCCTGTGCCCTGGAACATGGCGGCACCTGCTTGAGCCTCACTTATCTTACTGTCAATAAGTCTGCTGGTGGCATAAGCGGTGAAAGTAGTGTCTGTTTTTGCTTGGTCTGCGGTAGTGGTAGTATTGGTAAGCTTCATGCCTCCTATATTATCTGCATCAGCCTGATTAAGCTCAAGGTGACCTCCCTCGCCAACACTGACTCCGACACCAGGAGCAACTGCACCAAGGTCATTTCCTGTGGCACCGCCTGCAATGGGAAGGAAGAGATTGCCCTGCTCGTCCATCTGCAGAGCGTTGCCTATAGTTTTTTGAACATCATCCACAGTCACAGTTTTGGAGGCAGGAACTGTTGCAACACCCGGATGAGTCCGTGAGGCATAAGGAATTGAAATGTCAATACCAGCGCCGTTTGCTTTAGCGTGCCCAATCAGAGCATCTGTATTTATCTCCCATTGTCCATCGTGAGCAGTGGAGCTTGTCTGGGGGCTTATAGTGAATCCAGGAAACTTATAGGCATTGCTGAGCAACACATAGTCAGTGCCATCATACCAGAACAGGCAAGTATCACCTGCATTGATATTGCCAGTCAGCAAGGTCGCTGTTCCCCATTTTATAGCCTTTGCACCGGTATTATTGACATTCAGTGTTTGGCCAGCTTTTACTGCATTTGTAAAGCTTACGACAACCAATCTTCCTGTTTCTAAAGTAAAGTTGGTTATAGCTACTGTCTTAGCATCAGTAGCCACCGCAGTATTACAAATGCCATAATACACAGTTAGGTCCTTTATCGCATCATCAATACGCTCATTGGTGTCTGCCAAATCATCATTTACCTGATTCAAATCTTCATCAATTTCCGAGAATTTTTCATTGATGCTTCCTGACAACCCATCAAGATACCCAAGCTCAGTTGTAGAGATAGTATCAGAAGGGACAATATTGCCAGAGCCGTCAGTCACAAGCACCTTGTTTTTGTTAGTATCGCCTAAGTTGTGGTTCTGTTTATCATCAATTTCATCCACGAGGGTTTGCAGTGCTGGAGCTAAAGCCCCCGGTCCTGATACTACCAAGTTGTAATAAGTACCATCGTACTCAAACAAAGCTATTTCATTGGTACCAATTACACCATTAGTTATGTTATTTCCTTTGTATCTGATATTCTTTGCCCCTTGACTATTGATATTAAGTGTTGCATTCGCATTTACGGCATTGGTAAACTTGACAGCCACCATACCACCCTTCACAAGAGTATATCCAGCCAGCGAGACAGTCTTCGCAGCTGTTGCAGCAGCAGCAGAGCAGGTGGCATATCCTTGACCTGAATAGGGAAGATTCTTTGATGAGGCAATCACATTATAATTAGTGCCATCATATATCAGAAGGACAATTTCGTCAGCTTCAATAATACCTGGAGTAATTGCTATACCATCATAAAAAATAGGTTTTGCCCCTGTATCTGACACATTTAATTTAGCACCCGCTAACACTTCATTAGTAAACTTTACAGCTATAATACCACCAGTAGTCAATTCATAACCGGGAATATAAATACTCTTTTCCACTGTAGCCTCAGCTGTATCACAAGTCTGATACCCTTGGGCATATTTGGAATTGATTTTCACCCTGTTATTCTGACTGTCGTAATTGATGGAAGTTCCTCCGACTCCTTGCATGATCAAAGGTTTAGCAGATGTGGCAGGAATAATCTCAACAGTATCAGTGCCATCATAAATCTTAACAGCCCTGCCACCAGAAGCAATTACTTGATAAGCAGTGCCATCATATCTCAGGAAAGCCAGACCCGCGCTTACCTCATCAGCTTTCACGTATGCAGAGCCTACATTCACATGCTTTGCACCAGTGCCATTGATGTTTAAAGTACAGCTCTTTCCAAGAGCATTTGAAAAGTTCACTGCTACCACCACACCAAGGTTCAAGGCAAACGACTTTCCAGAGGCAGAGACTATGTAGGCAGTCATGGCCTCATTCTCACTGCCAGTATTTGCACAGTTGCACCATGCTATTCTAAATGAGAACTCATTCTTTAATTTCTCAAGTATCTGTTGTTCCCTCGCACCAGTCACAACTTTGCTATCATATTCAGCCATAATTCAATATATTTTAATTTATTAAACATTCATCCGAAAATATCACCCCACAAGGCATTCACGTCCCTCGTCGTCATGTACTCCAGCGTGTCCTCCTTGCCATCCAGCGCATTCACGATCACCTTGTTCTGCACAGGGTTCTCGCTCTCCGGGTTCATCTCGTCGTCAACCGTGATGGCACCCTTCGCCCATGCGTCAGCCCACTCCGTCTCCGTCATCGTTGTCAGACCCTTGGCCACGGCCAGCTCGTAAGCACCAAGGCCGTCGTACCCGTATGTGCCCGCAGACGAGTGGAAAGTAAGCACCGTCTCCTCGCTCGCCTCCCCCTGGTCCGTTGCCTCGGAAGCGTCGTCCGTCACGCAGAACACCTGCTGGCGCTGACTCCTCGCGACGCTCCGGTCGTTGTTCTTCCACCATATCGCCGTCACGTCATAAACGCCGGCGGGAAGACCCGCAGGAACCACCAGCTGCAAGTACGAACCGCAGCGCCCCCTCACGACCGTCGCCGTCACCGGCCACTTGTCTTCATCGCCAAGGAGCAGACAGCACAGTCGCGCACGCCGGAAGTCCTCAGCGTCCTTCGTCAAGCCCTTGTAGATCGTCCACCGCAAGGTCATCCTGTTACCACTCCATAATACATACATATCTATATATCGTTAATAGAGTCCTCTCTAATCATCATGGCGCAGCCACGCCGATGTCGTCTATAGCCTTCTTCTTAGCTTCCTCAATCGCGTCCAGCGCAGCCTGCAGAGCCTCGGCGATGTCGTCCAGCGCATAGCCCTTCTGGTTCGTGATGTCATATATCGTACCACGCTTCGCATCGCCGATCTCAGTCAGCGCACCCTCCTTCGCGTCAGCTATCTGACCCTGGGCACCGCTCACAGCCGACGTCCTCATCTGAGTGATGGCTGTCTCTGCCTCGGCAATGCCGGCATCCACAGAGTCCAGGCCCTGCGCCACCTTCGTGTTGATCTCGCCCACACCGGCCTCCCGCGCCGTGTTCATCGCTGACAAAGCGTCGCTGCGCTCCCTGCTGATCTCGGTCAGCGCAGCGTCCCTGTCGCCGTGTATCAGGTCCAGCGCACCAGTCTTAGCGGCTTCGATTCGTCCGGTGGCAGCGTCTATCTGCTCTTCCACCCACGATGTCTCGTCCTTCGTCGTCAGACCCTTCAGCAGAGCCAGCTCGTAGGCCGACAAGCCGTCATAGCCGTACGTGCCTGCCGACGAGCTGAACTTCAGCACCGTCTCCAGGCTTGCGCCGCCATGGTCTGTGGCCTCCTCCTGGTCTGCAGTCACCATGAACACCCTCTGGCGCATGCTCCTCGCCACGCTCCGCCCCCCGTTCTTCGCCCACACAGCAAGCAAGTCATAGCTGCCCTCAGGCAGACCCGTCGGAACCACGATGGACAAATAAGCACTGTCCTCGTCGCTCACCACCTCCGGAACTACCGGGAACCGGTTGCCCTCAGTCACCAGCATGCACACCAGCGTAGCCCGCCGGAAGTCCTCGGTCGTCTTCGTCAGGCCGCGGTAGATCGTCCACTCAATCCTGATCTGATTGTCGTAATAGTGTATATACATATTATATTATAGTTTAAGTTGTCATCTTATCTTGTTCCGTCTCCGCTGCTCCAACTCCACGTCCAGGCCCTGGAGCCGTCCCGCGTCAGTCATCTCCGTGAACACCGCCAGACGGAACCACTTGAACGAATGGTGCCTCAGGCTCGTCAGCCGCCACCACGTCAGACGGTCGTTGCTCACCAGCACCGCCACACGCCCGTACTCGCCGTTGTACGCGAAAGAGGCTATCAGCCGCAGGTCGTCAACCGTCTTCATCCCCAGCGGATCACCGAAAGCCACAGGACGGGTCAGAAGGAAACCCTTATGCCTGGAGTCGAAATCCCGGTCGTCAGTGAACTCATATATCTTTGTCAGGTCCCCGTCCCGCATCGTGACCAGGTCCGTCGTCATGTCACGGCACCAGCTCGTAGGCTCGCCGTCCTTCACCATCACAACCTCGCTTCCGTCGAGAAGCAGAAGGTAATGGTAGCTAATAGGCCGAATGCTGTTAGTAGATGGATAAATATGTACCGCCGCGTTCGGGTAGTCATAAACATAGCGGGCATCACGCAGGATTTCCACCCATGTGCGCGGGTCGTCAACCAGCAAGTCGCTGAACGCACTGAGAGCGTTCTCTATATATTCGTTCGAGCCGGCATTGCGGTGTAAACTGGTCATCACAACACCGTCCATCTGTGGAGCCACCGTCTGTATGGAGCCGCCAACGAGCACCTTCAGTCCCTGGCTGGTCGCAAACAGTATCTGGCGGTCTGTCTCAACAACGCTGTTCTTGTCGTAGGTCCGCTCCCTCGACACCGCCTGCACGGCGCTCAGCCGGCCGGCACCGTCATAGCTCAAGCTCCAGATCCCGTCCGTACAGAAAGCATAAAGCGGGAACTGGCCGAACTGACCCTGGCTCAGTGCCGTCGTCGGGGCTGCAAGCGCAAGCACCTCACCCTTCGTCACGTCGTTCTCCAGGCTTACCGGATAGACGAACGGATTCGCGGCGTTCGACTGGAGCACCCTGCCCGGACCCTCGACCTCATAGCACGTGTCGCTGGCAAAGGAAGGGTCTTCTTCAAGATCCTCCCACACCGCACTCTCGAAGTTGTTGAAGTAGTAAGAACCGCCAAGCTGCTTATGCTTCTCCAGCTGCAGCACGGCACACTTCCATGTCACCTCATTACCCTCCGTAAACTTCGCGTATATCCTCATCTTGCCCGCACCCTGAGACGGGAAGTAAGCCCATAGCAAGTCCGTGTTGAACACACCGGCACCCGTCTCCAGGCGAACGATCGTCTGCTCCTGTCCGTTCTCGCTCACGTCGGTCACGGCAGCATAATATTCCACGCTCACAGCGTCTGCCACGCCGTCTGTGTACGCGCCGCACCAGCCGTTCATGTCAGATGGCATGCCACCGTTGTCAGCCTCCTCAGAGATATTCCCGAGAAGCACACGCTGGTTCAGCACTCGCACCACGTCTGCGTACAGACTTCTGCGCATGCCGGCGCCCTCATTGATCACCGGGCGGGACTCCAGTCCTGTCAGCGTGCCCTCGTCGAGCTCAAGCGTGGCGAAGTCTTCCATCACATTAAGCTCATCTGCCTTAAAGGATTTGATGATATGAAAGTCACCACGCTCGCACAGTTCCTGGCGAATATGGTCATCGTCAAAACCGGGCAGAAGAAAATCAATACCACCGCCATTGCCATATCTGCTGCTGATCCACGACGTGAGGTTCCAGCGACCGCAGAAATCAGCACCATTGTAGTTCATCTGCCCGAATGTCCGGCTCTGGTGCCGTGCACCTCTTAGACCCAGATTGGACCAGCTTATTTTCAACGCTATGTCAGCAGGGTCAAATTTCCTCCCCTCGTCGTAAGTATAGCAAGGAGGAGTCACGGCGACGACAATATCAGTCACGAAGTCTTTCCATACACCGATATTGCCCGTTGAGACCACACGGTACTGGATATCAGCGACAACGGCGTCGCAACACAAGTCACATTCCTTCTGTCCGACAGGCCTTTGGCTGTCCGGCACGTACTTATCATGAACAAACGGGACTATACCGTCATTCGGAACCATCAGACAGGGGCATGACAATGACACGTAAGAACCGTCGTACAGACGAAGGGCATAACGTAGCAGAAACGGGAAAATAAATCTGTCGCCCTCGCGCATCTGCGTGTGGATGAAATCGTTCGCCACACCCATGACCATATTATAGCCTGTCTCGCCAAAATCACCATCCTCGGGCATGAACATAAGCCCGTCAACCTTTATCCCTTTGTAGAGAGTGAACCGCCCATTCGCATTTCTATATTGGGAACCCTGTATCTCTATTTTTATATAGGCATAAGCCTTGCCGGGGTTGAACCTGATCTCAAAGCCTTCTGACTTCGTGTATTTGGCAGTGCCGATTGAATCCCATGGACCATTCTGACTGGTAGCTCCGTAATAGTTTATCGCAGTATGCGCAAAATAGCCGACGTTAGCCTTGTAGGACTCACCTACGGTAAGCGCACTCGACAATGGCACTATACAGGTATAATCAGAAAATGTTATGTCTCTTGCAGCCACCAGGTCATGATACTCATAATCCTTGGTGACACTGGATTCATTTGTGGTGATTTTCACGCTACCTATGTTTGTCCTGCTGTACAACTCGCCTCTCAGTCTGAACTTGATGTCCACATCCGGAAACTCGCTTCCAAGCCACGTATACTCCCCATCCTTCCATACTGCGTAATTGATCCGGTCGCTCTGAACGATCAGCATGTTGCCCATCACCTCAACCCCGCTGATACCCTCGCTCAGCCACGCTATGTCATGCGCGTTGCCGTCGCTGCCATTGTACCGAAGCTGCCTTACAACCGTGCGTGAGTTCCCCCTTGGGGGCATCTTCCTTCTGCCGTCACCGCTGCCCATCTGGGCATGAACGCCAACGGTGCCCGATATCCAGACCTCATCGTAGACTACATTGGTATGACCGGTCGGAACGTTCAAGGCCATGCCCTGGCGAGACGTATGGTCGATGACAGTCGTGAGTGTCCATGTAACAGTCTCCGTTTTGTAAGGACGCTGCGACACGATTTTCTTATATGTGCCGGTGGCAGTCAGTGTCACAGACTGGCCTTCCTCCAGTGCCTGGCTCCAACGGACAGACTTGTCTGTGCCTATCGTGATCGAGACGACATTGTATCCCTCAAGCCCGTACACATAATTGTCACCACCGCTCACATGGTGGACCGCAAGCAGAACAGCACCGTTCTCGAGCGAGACGCCAGTCCATTTCCGCCTCGGCACGTTCCGCATCTCCCCGTCCTTCGGCATCAGGTCCACGCACACGTCCATCTCGCCGTCAACTCCAGTCGACGGACTCCTGTGTATACCCTTGTTCAGCGGAATCAATGCCATATATCTTTAAACTTTAAACTTTCAACTTTAAACTTTCAACTAAACTTCAAACCGCTCATGCGGGTGGTCCACCTGCAGATGCGGTGTGTGCGGGTCATGCCATTTCCTCGGGAGACTCACGTCGTTCAGGTTGTCGTCTATCTCATCCTTCAGCTCCTTGCACTGCTCCTTGTACCCCCGTCCCAGGTCTGTGAAGGCGAACATGTCTGCCCACTGCCACAGCGCATACCTCACGATGAACCGGTGGAAAAGCATAGCCATCGCCTTCTCGTCAACATTGCAGCCGAACGAGAAGTCATACTGAGTCACCTTCTGGTTCAGCGCGTCGTCATAGACCTCATCATTATCACCGCCAGAAGGCTCCTCGTCGCCGGGGCGCACCACCACGATGTCCCCGTCGTCCACCAGCTCCGGAGCATCCCCCCGGTTCGAGTCATACTCGCCCCAGCCTGTCCACCACCCTTTCGACGTGTCAGGATTCACCAGCTTGTTGCGCATCCATATATGCAAGTCGCTCACGCCGCTCTCAATCCAGCGGATCAGCAAGTCACGGTCTGTCGCCGTCAGCGTGTTCAGCTGCACCCGGTCAAGCAGCTCCGGATTGTCAGCCGGAACTCTCGCCTCGCCTATGCGCTGAGTCTGTTGCTCGATGTCGTAGAACAGTTCCTTTCGTAGCAGTCGTATCATCGTCTATTGATTAGGAAAAACCAAACATATTATACACAGTACTCTCCGGCTTGATTGAGCCGGCGACCTGTCCCGAATAACTTGCCGGCATGACACCCGCATCCGGGATGATCTGCTCTGTGGCTCCGACGCTCTCAGTCCCCTTCTTCCCGCCGTCACCCAGCAGGCCCTTGCCAGTCTGCATATGGCTCTGCAAGTCGGCCGCCGCAAGACCCATGCCTGCGTTCATCGCCTGGTTGGCAGCAGCCGTGTTCTCTGCCGCCTGCTGTCCGTGCATGCCCGCCAGCGCGTTCTGCGCGGCCTGGACCTGGCCGCCGTAATACTGTCTCGCGCTCTGACGCTGGGCCTCACCCTGCTGGGCAAGCGAGCTCGCCAGCTGAGCCTGGGCCTGGGCATTCGCGGCGATGGCGCTCTCAGTGCTCCTCCCGCCTGTGACAGCGTCTGCGCCGCGCGCCTCCTGCATCGACTGCTCCTGCAGTTTCTGAGTCTGTCTCACCGCATCCTGAGCAGCCGCACTCTGGCTGAAGTCCTGGTTGGCGTAGCGGATAGCGTTCGCACGAGCCTCAGCCAGCTGGTTCTTGTATATCGCACGCTGGCGGCGTTTCTCCTTCCTTGCGTTATGGCCGCCGATCAGGCTGCCCGCAATTCCGCCGACAGCACCTACTATAGCACCTATCATGATCCTTGATCTTTAAACTTTAAACATTCAACTTTCAACTATTCAGCACCGGAGGCTCCTTCCTGTAGGCGATGCGCTTGATACGCTGCTCCTCCAGTATCATACGCTGCACGTAGTTCTGCTCCATCACAGGCAAAGCCATCTTCGACCACTCCTGGAGCACATACAGCACCACGTACTTATGCAATTCGCTGGCCAGCAGCTTGGCGTTCACGTTGCGGCGGCCGTCAAACTGAAGGTCTATAGTCCAGCCCTCAGTTGATATTTCCAGCTCATCATCAGCAGTGATGCCGTCATTCTTACTGCCCATTCCGTCGTAATCATCCTTGCTCTGGGCATCCGGCTCACGATCGCCGTCGATATAATCCACGTCACTTGTATCGACTGCCCCATGCTCATAGCTGATGAAAAAACGGTGAAGCATGTCCTGAAGACCCATAAGCGCCTGCTCGATCTTACGCTTGCAGTAATGCTCGTCAAACGTGTCGATACCCGTCTGAGCCTCGTTCAGAACCTCGGCCAAGGCATCCTCCGTGATGTGGCACTTGGCAGCCTTCCATGTCTCCTGGTCAATATCATATTTCAGATATTTCCAATAAAGTGTAATATTCATACCATATATCTTATTATGTTAAACTTCAATAGAGCACCGGACTACCCTCATTAAACTTTAAACTTTAAACTTTCAACTAATCATAGTCCGTCAATTCCGGCCGTCCCTTCTCGCAAACAATCCCCACAGCCTGTTTCAGCTTCACCGGCCACAGCTCCAGATACGATGCCGCACGCCCGGGAAGCCGAACGTCAAGCCACCGCCACAAGGCATATATAGCAACTGCCTCGCCCACCATGTCCACCGCGCTCTGCTCCTGACGCTTGCCGTAGCTCTCCTTCAACGTCCACTCGCAGTAACCGTCCGTGTAAGTACCCTCCTCCAGCAGCATGCTCCCGAGAGCCTCCTCCACCAACCTCAGACCTTCCTCTATGCACACCAGAACGAATGGCTCGTCGCCCTTCGTCACCCGCACGTCCTTGTAAAGAGAGTCACCGCCCTGGCTCACAGCCATCACACCCTCATGGGCACTCACCATGCGCACCCGCTCCAGCGGAAAAACACGCTGGCCATCAACGTCTGTTATGTCGTAATAGATTTTCATGCGGGCAAAGATAATTAGAAAACATGCTCCTTTTCTATAGTTTTGGCAACTCGCAAAGCGGTACGTGACAAAAGTGTAAACCTTGCGTCCGTATTTGCTTTATATTTGCCCGCAAGAAATGTTACCGAGCCTGGAGACAGACGGAAATAACACCGTCTGAGCTCTCAGCTCTAAACTCTAAATCACCAAAAACAATGGCAGAACCGAAGAACAAACTCAACCCATTCGAGGACGAGACAGGAGCCACAGCCCCGGCACCCGCCCCCGCGGAAGAAGATATCCAGTCCCCCGGCGCCTCTCAGTCCCCATCCACACCTCCACCAGCAGGAGGCGCACCGGAGGGACCGGACACTCCTCCTGAGGACAACGCACCGTCAAAGCGCGACCAGTTCCGCTCACGGATCGCGGAGGACTACCCCGACCTCGACATCGACGACGAGGACGCATACTACGACGCGGCAAACCAGCGCTACGACGAGCTGAAGTCTTTCCGAACCAACACGCAGAACTTCCGCGACGCGCTTGACCTCGACGCGGAGCAGCGAGGCACGTTCAACGAGATGATACTCGCGGCATCCAAACAGAAAGATTTCGACCCCGTCATCTGGCTCGTCGAGAACGGAGGACTCGACCTCGACGCACTGCGCGACGACCCCGACTACGCGCGCAAGCTCGGTGAGGCACGAAAGAAATACCTCGACCAGGTGTCCGACGGAGACCGAATCACACGTGAGTTCGAGGAGAACGCACCTGCATCCATCCAGGCCATCAACCAGTACTGCGCCGACAACAACATCGACGACCAGACCAAGACCGACGCCATCGGGCAGATGTACGACCTCATCGACAACCTCATGGTGGGTAAGATGCCGGTCGAGCTCTTCCAGCTCGTCGTCAACGGAGTCAACCACGACAACGACGTCGACTACTCGCGTGAGGCAGGAAAGGCTGAAGGCAAGCAGACCAAGGTCACCGACAAGGTGCGCAAGCTCAAGAAGTCAGACCGGGTGTCACCAACACAGCAGTCCGCGGCGACGACGCCAGCAGCAGCAGACGAGTCAAACATGTTCGGACTCTAAGCAACACAGCAATACACGAAACATAAACCTAAACCCTAAACTATTTTTTTCAATATGGCAGTACAAGTTGTAAACTACGGGACAGACACCACTGATCCCAACAAAGGCACCGCATTGGAAGGTGCAGTCAAGACCAACCCCGTCGACAAGGGTGGCATAGTGCAGCACGGTCAGCAGGCATCAGGAAGCGCGCTCGACGACGCTGGTCTGCTTGACAAGTCAAGACAGATTTTCGACCAGGTCGTCGAGTACCACGCAGGACGATACCCCTTCTACACCGACATGCTTAAGTCGGCAAGACAGGTGCACATACCCGGAAAGAAGGAGGCAAGCTATCCCGAAGTCGGAGAAGTGCAGGACTTCGCCTACACCAAGACAGCCACCACACAGGGAGCCGGAGGAGCCGCTGTCGAGCTCAAGCTCTACGCCAACGACGCGCCAATCTTCCAGCCAAAGACTCTCGTCTTCGCCGAGCTCACGGGATACGACGAGAGCGGAGAGCCAGACGGGTCGCTGCTCGTGCTCTACGTGCAGAGCGTCAACCCGACCACAGGCATGCCGAAAGTCATCGCAATCAACGGACCGCTCGCCACACCAGGAGACCCATCGTCAGTCAGAGTGCCGGCTATACCGGCGGGAACCAAGCTCATGGCAGGAGCGCCAGCGCTCAACGAGGTCGAGATCGAGATGAGCCCAGACAACCTCATCCCTACACAGGCCACAGCCTACCTGCAGAAGAAAGGATACGCAATCGACATCACAGAGTTCTTCAAGCAGGCTGACAAGGACGCGTCATGGGGAGAGAAGGACATCCGACGCTTCTCACTCGACAACTACAAGCGGAAGTACACCAAGACCACGCTCTTCTCAGCCCCACGTAAGTTCTACTCACCAGACTCCAAGGGCTTCCAGCGGCTCAACTACACGCAGAAAGGTGTCATCCAGCAGCTCAGGATGGCGTACCAGACATCTGGAACCATCACCTACGGAGACCTCATCGCAATAGCCAAGATGCTATTCTCAAGATGGACCAACGCAACAACCATCACACTCTACTGCGAGGCCGACTTCATCGAGCAGCTGCTCAACATCGACTTCGGAAAGAAGACTCCCATCGTCCATGCCAACGATGAAGTGCTCAAGGCGAAAGTCGCTAAGTTCGAGTGCACATTCGGAACGCTCCGATTCGTCTATGAGCAGTCACTCACCGACCTCGAGCTCACAGGAGCTGCCATCGCTCTCCCTGTCGAGGACTGCATTCACCTCTACCGGCAGAACGGCATCACCTACAAAGTCGACCGCCGCAAGGGTGAAGGCGGTGTGGCTGAGGAAAGCCAGGCTGACTACTTCATCCAGGAAGACACCATCATCGTGCCGTCCATGTGCTCAATGCTCATCGGACCTGAGGCCGTGTTCGACAGAGGATACGCCCCAATCGAGCAGCTCATCGTCTCAGTCACCAAGCTGCCGCAGGGAGCCGCCACTGGCGACGTCGTCTACCTCACCGCACCAGACACCTGGAGCTACACATCAGGAGACGACACACTCTCCGTCAACTACGCAGTCGGAGCATACGAGTTCAACGGAACAACATGGGACCCCTACACAAGGCACATCAGCGCGTAGCAATCTCCAACCAGCTTCACATATTTAGTTAGTACACACAAACCCGGCGGGGGCAGGACACACCCTGTCCCCGCTTTTTTAAAAAAAACAAACAGCAACATGAGCAAAGCAAAGCTATATGAACTCAGGCGAATGACAACCGCCAAGTTCGAGACAGTATACCGCGGAGTAAGAGTCACTCTCAACTTCAAGGCGGGATTCGGAATCAACGGAGCCAAGGTCGGACAGCTCATCACGTCCAACGAGTTTGTGCAGGACGCCGTCGAGAACGACCCACGGTTCGGAACAGTATTCCATCTCAAGAGAGAGTACCAGGACGACCAGGAGCAGTCCGTCGACAACTACGAGCTCCGGCAAGTCGCAGAGAAGCCAAGACAGAAGACCAACGCACAAGTCTTCGCAGAGAACCAGGCAAAGATTGCCAAGAAGAAGCAGGAGCAGAAGAAGTCCGAAGTCAAGAAGAAACCCGAGGCAGAGCCCGTCGACAACGTCAAGTCAATCAACGACGCCGTCAGCTTCTTCGCCGACAGGGGAGACCTCCTCAAGGACCCGGCAGACATACCCGCACTCTGTGCCAAGCACGCCGTCACATTCCCCAACCTCAAGACTGACAACTGACAAGCGACCCCCGTCAGTAACCAACTGAAAACTGATAACTGATAACTGAAAACTGATCACATGCACCCAGCACCACCATGGCGGCAGGTCACCGTCACACTCACACGAAACGAGATCACCTTCGCAGTCGACTTCGAGACAGCCAAGGTAGCGCAGATAGCTGCAGCCGCAGCCGACAAGGAAAAGCAGCGACGACTGTCAGACCTCACCACATCCGAAGAGACAAAGGACTGGCTCGACCAGCAGATCTTCGCAGCAGTGGCCAACCTCAAGTCGGCTGTCGGATCCATGGCAGTATACGGACACGACACCGCGGCATCCGACCGCACCGACTGGAAACGTACCGAGTGGCCAATCATCCTGCGAGTCTCACGCCACTGGACTGGTACCACCGAGGAAGCCGTACGCCACGCGCTCGACTACACCGTGGCATACATTCTCTCCAGGTGGTACCGCATGGTCGACCCATCGCGGGCCGACAACTACCAGGCACAGGCGCTCCAGTCCAAGGCTCGATTCCGCGACGTCGCCACACGATCTTTCGTACCCACACAGTTCTGGTGACCCCAGCAATAAACCCAGCCACCTCTAAACTATAAACTCTATACCCTTATGCCACTCCCAACCATAACCGTCTCACCGTTCATGTCGCCGGCAGACCCCGACGACAACAAACCCGAACAGGTCCAGCAGCAACAGCAACATACACAGCAACAGACACAACCGTCTGCCGAAACACCGCCACCGGCACCACAGCCGGAGCCAGCCACAACCATGCAGACACCACAACCGGCACCGCCGCTGACCAACGATGACCTGTACGACGAAAACGGAAAACCCGTCTTCGCCGACACGCCCTACATCGCAGACTATGGCCAGCACATGCCAGACAACCCCAACTACAAGCCCAACGGAGACGGAGTGGCGCCAACATCGACTCTCAACCTCATCGGCCCCGACGGGAAATCCATATTTACAACCGTAAAGTACGACCCCGGCAGTAAGGAGTACATACTCCCGAAAGGTTACAGAGTGGCCGAAGACCAGCAGAAGAAAGGACAAGCCGGATACGAAGGGAGACCAATAGAACTCGGTAAGAAAACATATCCGGAACTCTCTACTTTCCACACCTCAGAGACCCTCGACCCCGACTACAAGAACTACGACCCGGAAATGGCCGACAAGCTCAACGACTCAGCCAAGGCAAGAGAAGAGGCCGGGCAGAAGGCACAGGAAACCACCTCCCCAGGATCCACATTCTTCGGACGGGACTGGCAGGTTCTGCGCGACAAGGCAACGTCCGACTCTCAGTTCGTAGCCGAGCTCCAGGCCGGGCTCCTCCCCAAGGAAGAACAGGAGAAGCGAGAGCGCGCCGCACGCCGCATCAACGGCATACAGCACCTCGGCAACATGCTCTCGGCTTTCTCCAACCTCTACTACACACGCGGCGGGGCGCCGTCACAGACACTCCCGACCGTCACCAACCCAGACCTCGACACATGGCGGGCCTCGCAGCGCAAGAACATCACGTCCTACCAGGACTGGGTCGACAAGAAGGACAAAGCCATCTGGGACCGCGAGTACAAGCTCATGACAGCCGCACACCGACAGCAGATGGACAAGGCTAACCTCGCCATCCGGCAGGCAAAGCAGAAAGCCGACGAGGAGACAGAGAAGTGGAAGGCCGAGAAAGCCAAGTACGGAGCCGAGTCAGAGCAGGCCAGGGCAGCCGGATTCAAGGCAGAGGCAGCCAAGAAAGAATGGGAAGCCAAGAAGGCCGAGCAGGAGGCACTCGACGCACACCAGAAGGCAGAGGACGCACACGCAGTAGCCACGTCCACCGCCAACAAGAACAACGCACAGGCCAAGGCAGCCGCAACCAAGGCGGCGGCAGACGCGCAGGAGGCAGCCGCAAGAGCCGAGAAGGCACTCGCAGAGGCAGCTGCAGCCAAACAGAAAGCGGCGAACGACACACAGCGAACAAGAGACAACACACTCAACACCTACAACCTGATTCACAACAGGAACACCAGAAACGTCAACGACCCCGCCAGCGGCAAAAGCAGTAGCAACGGAGGCAACGGCAGCAGCAAAGCACCCAAGAAAGCCGGATTCGGAAATATCTTTAAAAAATAAATGTATGACATACTCCCTCTCCACCATATTCGACGACGTGCGCACGGCCATCGACGAAATCGCGCTCAACGACGCGACCTTCATCTCCTCCCAGGATAACGGCGAGATGGAGACAATCATACGGCAGAAAGCCACACAGGCAGCAGACCACGTGCACCTCAACGCCGACCTCTCCAGGTTCTACGGCGACGAGTTCGTCATGCTCTCCTGCCCCGCCACACCCGCATCCGACTATGCCTACGTCGACTCCTCACTCGTCGGGCACATCATCCTCAACTCCAACTCCAACAACCAAGGAGTGCCACACCGCAACCTCCTGCGCCTCGTACACGCCATGGTATACACCCCCCAGGGAACCGAGCGGTGGTCATACCCCGTCAACGCAGTCATACAGGACCACGAGAACGAGTACGCAGAGCTACGCGACCCCTACTTCGGAGCATCGACCGAGCGCCCGGCCGTCGCACTCCACCGCTCATTTTCCGTGCCCCTCCTCTCCTACGACGAGCTCGAGCTGCATAAGTTCGGCACCGCAACCGACACCGCCATCGTGCGAATCATCGAGCACGCACAGATCGCCACGGACAACAACGGCCAGAAGACCATAGCCGTCGACCAAAACCTCTACCACGCCTTCATTCTCCAGCTCGCAGCACTCCTGCAAACCACATACAACGAGACTGACCGGGCAAACGCCCTCTTCGCTCTCGCCACACGCGAGATGGGCATCGAGCCACCGTCTCAACCCTAAACTCTAAACTCTCAACCCATGAAGTTAATCAAGAACTCAGACTTCCACCGCAACCTCAGAAACAAGGAGCAGAAGCCGCTACCCATATCCACTGCCTCGTGCGACACCACACGCGCAATCGACCTTCTCACACGCGCGAGAAACGCATGGGACTCTCTCCAGACATTCCGCCGGAATCGACGACGCAACATTCAGTACACCTTCGGCGACCAGTGGGGCGACATCGTGCGCGACCAGTTCGGACGACATGTCACCGAGCGCACACGCATGATGGAGAAGGACGGGCAGCCGCCAATGCAGAACAACCACATATCCAAGATCGAGAGGGCGCTCACCGGACTCTACGCCAAGGGTGCAGGTGTGCCCGTATGCTTCGCCCGCGAGACTGCATCCGACGAGAAGTCTGAGATGATGACACGTGCGCTACAGACGAACTGGGAGCGCAACTCAGAGAAAGAGATATTAACCTCGCAGATGTCTGAGATGATCGTCTCAGGACTGCCCGTCATCGTCGAGGAGTGGAGCACGGAGGACGGTATCGACGACTCTTACACGTACGTCGTCAACCCCGAGTACTTCTTCTACGAGTCCAAGGCAGGCGACCCTCGTATGTGGGATGTCTCACTCGTCGGGGAAATCCGGGACTACGACTTCAACGAGCTCGTCGTAGCTATGTCGTCTGCCGACTTCGGTGGCGACGGCGTACCGACCGACCCACGAAAGGCAAAAGAATTCATACGCGCCATCTACGACGGACACACAACCGACGACACGTCGGCCACCGACCAGATGGAACGCTTCCGCTACGAGGATTTCACCAACCCCCCGGACAACCGGCTCTGCCGGACATACCGCATCTGGACACGTGAGTACAAGACGAGATACCGCTGCATCGACATCATGGACGAAGACCCAATGTACCGAATCGACGAGGACGACCTTCCCGAAGTCGAGGCCGTCAACAAAGGAAGGCTGGCCACCTTCCGAGACCTCTTCCTCTCCCAGGGAATGGACCCCGACGAGGCTCAGCGAATGGCAGAGCAGGAGGCACCGCTCATCGAGTACGAGAAAATCACAGACCTCTTCTGGCAGTGTACCATACTCTCACCATGGGGAGATGTACTCGCCTCTTTCCCATCTCCCTACGAGCACAACTCACACCCCTACGTCTTCCGGCCACACCAGCTCGTCAACGGAAAGATATATCCCTTCATCGCGACCGTCATCGACCAGCAACGCTATATCAACCGCCTCGTCACGCTCAAGGACATGTACATTCGATCCATGATCAAGGGACTCAAGTTCATTCCCAAGTCACTACTCGGAGGAATGTCACCCGAGCAGTTCGCACGACAGGCGGTCGAGCTCAACGGATATGTCTTCTACGAGCCTGACGACCGGCACCCGAACGCCGTACCGCAGATCGTCACGCAGAACGCCGGACAGCTCGGTGTCGAGGAGATGATAGCACTCCAGGTAGGATGGTTGTCAGACATCAGCAACGTCACCAACACCCTGCAGGGAAAAGCACCTGCCGCATCCACGCCTGCCACGCGCTACATGATGGAGACCGAGAACTCCACAACTTCCATTTCAGCACTCCTCAACAAGTTCTCGGCCTTCGAGCGCGACCTCGCAATGAAGAAGATGAAGACCATACACCAGTTCTACACCGAAGGACGCTCCATCTCCTCCGTCAAGACCAACGGCTACATGCAGTACTCCACCTACGACCCCAAGCTCGTAGAGGACATCGAGTTCGATGTGTCCATACGAGAGTCGGCAGAGTCGCCCGTAGCACGCATGATGATCAACGACATCACCATGTCCCTATGGCAGGCAGGAGCCATCAACGCAGAGCAGCTCCTCGAATACTCCTACCTACCCGGATCCACCCAGATACTCCAGTCGCTCCGCTCAGCTCGAGAGCAGCAACAGCAGGCACAGCTCCAGCAGCAGCAGCTCATGCAGCAGATGCAGGCCGGACAGCCACCAGCCGAGGACCCCGCCGCCATCCAGGGAGCACAGCCGGCACAACAACCGGCACAGGCACAGCAGCCCGCAATGCCACAACAGCCACAACAGGTGCAGACGGCAAGAGGACGGTCATACGGGGACGGATATACACACCGACGCGTGCCCATCAACGACGACGCCATGCAGGACCTCAAGAAGATAGCGGACCGCGCCAACCCCTACGCCGTCTCACAAGTCGCCAAGATCCTACGAGGAAGAAGCGTCTGACCCGCAGACAAAAGAGTTGTCAACTTTGCGGCGACACCGTTGCCGCCAAACCCACCCAAACCTAAACCACAAAATCTAAAAATCCATCAATATGAAGTCCTTCGACACAACAAGTCAGCAGAAGCCAATCATCGACCAGAACGTCATCAACGACATGTTCGGACTCACCAGCCCGTCCACAAACGACGAGGCCACACCGGAACAACAGACCGAACAGGAACAGCCAGCAACAACGGAGCAGACCACACCGGAAACAGCTACCGCAACACCAGCCCCATCCGCTGAGACTGCCCCATCCGACCCGTCTGACCCGTCTGACCCGCCCGTAGCGCCATCCACGGCAACCGCGTCCGACCCGTCTGACCTGTCCGACCCGTCCGACAACCCCGCCACCACCGTCACACCGCCCACCGGCCCGCCGCAGGACGACGACATCGACATATTATACGACCAGCTTGAGTACCTCGGCTACACAGACCTCGGAGACAAGAAGGACTTCCATTCCGTCATGGCCGACCAGAACAACGTCGTCAAGGCTTACAACATACTCAAGCAGGAACAAGAACAGGGAAACTACGAAGGACTGTGCACGCTCAACGAGTTCAAGCAGTACATGAGCAACGCACAGAAAGCATACGACCAGCGACGCGTCAAGCAGGCAGTGCAGCAGCAGAAGCAGGCCGCGGCCGACCGCATACAGCAGCAGGCACCCGCTCCCCAGCGCAGTCTCGACCAGCTCACGGCTGACTCCATCCACAACACACACGCCAGCCTCATCAACGGCATGCGCCAGCAGGACGGACAGCCCGCGCAGCAGACTCTCCCCGACGGCACACGCATATCCAAGGCACAGGCTCAGGAACTGACCAAGCTCCAGGACGGAGGACAGCTCGGACAAGGCATGCAGAACCTCACAAAGGAACTCTACAACTCCCTCAGCCCCGAGGACCAGAACTACATTCGCCAGCAGGGAGTCGACATCAACGCACTGCCGTCAAGCACAGAGGTACAGGCAGCCAGCACCGACGTAATGACAGCAATGAAGTCACACCAGGGAACAACCGCCGACGGACTCTACCAGTGGATGAAAGGACGAGGATTCGACATGAAGGGCATCGACGCAGCAAAGTTCAACGCCATCGCATCAACACAGCAGGGCAGACGACAGCTCTACAACACCCTCAGCGAATCGGCAAAGCAAGACCCCTCCATCCAGCTGCCATCATTCGACGAGTTCAACCGAATGGTCGTGCAGCTCGGAGACGCCAGCGACAACAGAACACCAGAGCAAAGGGCAATAGACTCGCCACTCTTCGGCATCCTATACCAGAACGACCAGTATATCCAGGTCGACGGACAGCTCGTGCCCTACAAGGAAGCGTTCGCACGGACAGCGGCAGGAAAGTGGGTGATGACACACTCGCAAGCCGAGCAGGAAGTCATGGCTGACATCTTCAAAAACGCCGCCAACACCATCGCGGTCGAAACAGGATCCAAGTCCTTCAAGTACGGATCCGACCTCGGCAACCAGCAGTACCAGCAGCCCTACATCAAGAAGCTAACCGAGTTCATGCGAGACCAGTTCGCACGCAACGGCGAAGACCTCACACCCGAGCAGATGGCAGAGGCCGTTGCCGGTGAACTCGACAAATTAGGACTCAAGACCGAGCAGAACTATCTCCGGCAGTCCGACAGATACCTCGACGAGAACTATGGCGACAAGCTGGGCACATACGTCGACACATGGTCACCCGTATGGGACAAGCAGGCAGGGGAAGAAGCCACCCGCGCGTACGAGCAAGAATACAGCGCATTCAGGCACGACCCCATGTCAACACACATAGCGGCCACCAACAAGTTCAACCGGATCACCGACGTACAGAACGAAATCAACTTCCTCTTTGCAAAAGCGGGACTCGTACCAATGCAGGGAGTCGAGGTGGACCCCTCTTTCCAGAAGGCCGTGCAAGACTCAATCAGCGAGCAGATGGCGGGTATAGCCGGCATGGGACAGACAGGAGAAGCACAAGAAGAATATGTCGTCGGAGGACTGAGTAATGAAGAGTCGGAAAGCCTCTTCAACTCACTTTACAACAACGTCATTCGCAACACCATGGGCAGGATCGCCAGACAAGTCCTGGAAAAAAGAAACGTGGAAGGAAAGGAATTTGCCGACGCAATGGGATGGTTCGGCAAATTCATCTACAACACCGCCGGTGGCACCGTCTTTGGAAACCTCATGAAAGCAGGAATGCAGGCAGGGCTGTCAGACTACCAGAAAGAAATCAACCAAGTGCTCGACCAGCATGTGATGGACTCACTCGGAGAAGTCGGCGTCACAGCATCAACCATCATCGCATTCGCGCTCGACAACGCCTTCCTCTCAGCGCCTGGAAAAGCAGGTGCCTTCCTCTCCAGTCTGCCAGGAAAGAAGGCAGTGCAGACCATGGTGGCAAGGCTTGTCGCGGACGGCATGGCAAAAGAGACCGCCACGAACCTCGCGAAAAGAGCTATCGCTGGTAAGTTCATATCAATCATCACACAACGCACAGCCACGTCAGCGGCATCACTCAGCGGATACAATTTCGTCAGCACGCTCGCCAAAGGCGCCGTATATGGAGGATCATACGTCTACGACAAAAACGGCAACCCCGTTTTCGATGAGGACGGAATGCAGAAGAGGCATTCTGTGCTCCACGACGCAGTCGAAAGCGGTGTGCACGGACTCATAGGAGGAGCAGCAGTCGGAGCAGCAGGAACCGCAGTGCAGAAATTCACCGGAAACACATTTGCATACAAGGCATTCGACGACAAATGGCAAAAGACCGGAAAGTTCCTGGCCGACTACGGACTCAAGGTCATATCTGAGGCAACAGCCTTCTCCATGGCCGACGTCATCACCATGTGCGCCGACGGCAACTTCTCATGGAAGAACTACGGTGAGGCACTATGGGGAGGACTCAAGTTCATCTTCGCCATAAAAGCCTCACACTCCCTCGTCGGATTCCTCGGAGCAAAAGCCCACGGACAGAAGACCGAGTTCCAGATCGGACCGCAGAAACTCATATCACGCGAGGCATCACGCCCCCTCTCCAAAGACGCAATGCGGGAGCTCCAGCAAGCCGGTTACGGGTCCGACATCTACGAAATCGCACAGAACCTCCTCGGAGGAAAGGAAATATACTTCAACCCCGACGACATCGTACAGCGAGACCGCGACGGCAATATCGTACGAGACAAGGATGGAAACCCCGTCTTCACCGGCAACCCAGCCCAGGGACTCTTCATCCCTGAGCAGCTCGAGCAGTTCGCAGCAGCAGACAACATATCAGTATCCACCAAGTGCGAGCTCCTCTCGCTCATCTCAGGCACTAAGCCACAGCAGATGATCATGCCGCCGGCTACTCGCACCGAGCGAAAGACACTCGACGACGGAACAACGGTCATCGAGACATACGCCGACGACGGCTCACTCATCGGGCGCGGTTACTACACTGACGCCAAGAAAGCCGACAAGACTTTCAACGAGGTCAACGGAATAACCACCATCAACGCAGTCGCCGTCGCACGCGAGCGCAACCGACGTTACAACGAGGCCGTCACCGAAGACCAGGCTTGGGCACAGACTCTCGAAGAGTACGGCATCAGGGACGAGAACGGACGCGTTCTCGATTTCGACCGCTACATGCAGGCCGTGCAGGTGATCAACAACGCAAAAGAATCAAGTCTCGGACACGAGCCCACCACTCAGTTCGAGAAAGACATCGTCAGCGACTTCAACCACAACCTCAGAGAAGCCCGCAAAAACGCCGAGTCGCCAGAGTCTGTCAGAAGAGACATCAACACCCAGTACGGAGTCAACCTCGAGAAGACGCTCAAGACCGACCCGCGTGAGTGGAACGACATCCAGTGGAGAGCCGTCAAGGACTATGAGCAACGACTCAACCAGGGGCCCGACCGGGCAGAGACAAGAGCCAGAAGGCAGCAGGAAATCGACAACGCCGTGACAAGCGCGGTCAGCATACTCAACTACAAGCCTGAGGACGTACAGCCGAAAATCGACGAGGCAAGACAGAAACTACAGGAGCAGATGCCTGAAGGAGTCAAGATCCCTGAGACACTCGAAGAGCTCGAGCAGTTCGAGCAACTCGGATTTCCGAAGCTTATCGAACCCGCAATGGAATACCTCAAGGCGAAAGCCATGCTGGAGCCAGTACAGCAGAAACTCGAGCAGCAGTTCACGGCAGACGTCTTCAACATCTACAACAACGGATACAAGACTGCATCCACACCCGAAGCACTTGCCGAACTGCAACTGCAAATCAACGACACCTTCCAGCAGGCAAGCCAGACATTCGGGCGCGACTACGCACTCCGGTTCTGGCAGATGGACAACGAAGCAAAACTTGAAGAGATACGCAAGCAGACCGACCCCGCACGCCGGGACCTCCTCATGAACCTCTCAAAGCTCGCCTATCACAAGATGTCCGTCATGTACCACCAGGCAGGTGAGCTCAGGCAAACGGCCGTAAGACTCTTCCATGAGACCAGTCAGGCCATGGACACACCATTCGTCTACGACAAGGAACTGCCAGCCGCCGAAGGAGAAGTACCACAGACACAGCAGACCGTACGCACCGGATCATACCAGGGACGCGCCGTCATCGTCGCACAGAAAGCGGAAGGGTCCGACATCGTCAACGTCTACGACATAGAGTCCAAGGAAGTCATACCCGTCAAGGAAGCCGACATCGAGAATCTCTCAGAAGACAAGCTCGAGACAGTCGAGCGTTACATCATGGAACACGAGGCGGAAGCCGCACAAGCCGAGCAGCAGGCAGCACAGCTCAACGCGCAGGCACAGGAGATACTACGGCTCGAGGACATCTACGCCGGGACCAAGTACAAGCGAGGTGACTCCTTCCAAGTCTACGACGACAACCGTCAGCCGCTCTATGCCGAAGGAGTAGTACGAGACCCCGCCACCGGGAAAGTCATCTACGACCAGGACGGACAGCCGGAGACTGCAATGCAGCCCGTCAAGGCCACATACGAAGGATTCACCGCCGACGGGCTTATACGCGTACGCACAGACATACCAGTAGACGGAAAGACATTCTTCTACCTCACGCCCGATGAAGTCAACCGCATGGACGGAACCGCAATGCAGAAGTCCGAGACTGAGCACTACCAGCGACAGTACGCCAACGCAGAGGCCGAGGCGGCGGCAGAAGACCAGGCGGCACAACAGGCCGACGCAAAGCAGAAACAAACCGAGCTGGCACGCCAGCAGATGCAGCAGCTCGAGCAGCAGCGGATGCAAGAGCGCCAGCAACTCGGACAGCAGGCCGACCAGCTCGAGGCGCAGAACAAGCAGGAGCAACAGGAGATTGAGGACCAGATACTCCGGCAGCAGGCACAAGACTTCGACCAGGCACAGGCCGACCAGCAGAACGCCGAAGACGGAAAGACCACCCTACAGAGAGGTAACCCCATCACAACCTACCAGCGCAACGAAGACGGGTCAGTCAACTTCATGAAGCTCTCGCCAGAGCGTATCTACGACTACCTCATGGAAGACGTATACGAAGGAATGGACGACGACATCACCGAATACCAGAAGCACCAGGACGCGGCAGAGTTCGTCTCCAAGCAGATCCAGTCACTGCAGGCAAAGAAAGAGAAGCTCGAAGGAAAGCGCCCCAAGGTAGACCCCGCCGCAGCCGACCCGCAGGCAAAATACCGCGAGTGGAGGAAGCAGCTCGGCCAGCTCGACCAGCAGACCGCACACTGGAACCAGGTGCGCGACATGATTGCCAGGTCGCGCCAGGCAAACTACGAGCACGAAGCCAACACGGCGCGCAACACAAAGAAAATACAGCAGGTGGAGCCACAGGACTTCCGCCAGTTCGTCATGCGCGCGCTCTACCTCGGAAAAGGAATGCTCCGGTGGAACTCCACAGGACAGGGAATGGGCAAACAGCGCGGAGTCATGGACGAGACCGGATACGGACAAGGAGAAAAGAAGGCACTCAGCTGGCTCTTCAACGACAAAGAAGGTATGCCGCTCGAGACCTTCGCCAAGCGTATGTCACAGGAATGGCGCGAGTATGCGTCAGCAGACAACCTTATCCCAGTCGACGGATACGCACGCTTCCCCGACGATATGGAAGCACGCAACGAGATCATCGACATACTCTCATCATTCTCCAGCCGTGACGACCTCGCACGCCAGATACTCGACGACGCACAACGCAACGACCCCGAATACCAGCAGCAAGAGTACGAACGGCAGCAGAAAGAAGACTACGACCAGCAGGCCAGGGACCTCGGCTACAAGGACTACGACGACATGATCCGCCAGCAACAGCAGGCAGAGAGCCGCCAGTGGTTCGAGTCACAGGAAACAGGACGACTCGACTACCAGCAGACACCCTACTTCGCAGAAGGATGGCAGGGCACACCAGACCGCATCCAGCAGACAGGAGTCACACCCGCACAGCACCAGGCCATCTTCGAGCAAGGAGCAAAAGCCTTCCAGACTGCCACCGAGCGCGCAGTCAGCGAGCACCGCGCCGTCACCCTACAGGACTTCGAGCAAGCCTACCGAGAGCGCTCAGGACAGTTCTTCGACACTGACCGACCATACCTCCAACGCTACTTCAACCACTTCCGCGACCAAGCCAACAGAGACTACAAGCGACGACTCCAGGCCGACCAGGCACGAGCACGCGGACAGGAACCGGCCGAGCACCCCGAGCGCATAGCAGCCGAGCAGAGACGCGCCGAAGCAGCAGAGGCAGAACGACTCCAGGCAGAGCAGGCGGCACAAGAAGCACAGCGCCAGGCACAGGCCACAACCGAAATACCCGAGCCCGACGGAAAGACACCGTCGCTCGACCAGGCCCGGGAGCTCGACAACGCACAGCGAACAGCAGCCAACCTCGGACTGCCCGTCATCTTCACCGACTCCGACAACCCCATACACAAGCAAGGAGCAGCAGACAACAGCGCAGAAGCCACACGACGCGGCTCCAACGCATACGTCTTCTTCCCCAAAGGAGGAGGAGAGCCACGCATCGTCATCAACGTCGACCGCTGCAAGGACTGGAACGACGTCTACCTCAAGACACTCCACGAAGGCTCAGCGCACTACGGACTCCGACAGATGTTCGGCAAGGACTACGACACCTTCCTCGACAACGTATACGACGCAGCCACCGATGAGCTCCGCGCCGGCATCGACCAGTTCCTGAACTACAACCCACAATACAAGCGGGACATCAACGGACAGCCCATCAAAAACGAAGAAGGAAGAGACATCCGCGACAACCTCGCCGACCGCCGGCAGGCAGTCGACGAATACCTCGCGCACCTCGCAGAGAAGCGCCCTCAGGACCTCACACAGCCCGAGCGCACACTCTGGGCCAAGATCAAAGAGTGGTTCATCTCCCTCCTCCGTCAGAAAGGATTCAACATCAAGCAACTCACCGACGAGGACCTCATCGACCTCCTCCGTGAGTCACACCGCCGTCTGCTCCAGCAGGAAGCAGCACGCCGACAGGCCGACCCCTCATCACCTGCCGACCGCACGCAAGTACTCCGCACCTCAGAGCCCGGAGCACCCGAACCACCCACAGAAGCGCCCTCATCTCCCGATGGAGGAACCGACCGTCTCTCAAAGGCTGAGGATTATACCTTTAGCGAGTTCAGAGCCGAAAGAGGTGGGAGATTTTATCAAAACAAATCTGGAGAAATCGACTTGGTTGACATAAGTGATGATGTATTCAATAAGATGGGTATCCCTAAAATGCCTTTTAGAATCACTGACGGCATGGCATACCATGTATTCACCCGTCATCAAAAAGAACTTGGGCTGGAGAATGAGGCTGATGCAGTACGTTATGTGGTTGATTTAATGCATAGCTTTGACCACGTTCGCAAAGGAGACGAAGAAAACACGTTCATCTTTTCCATTGAGAACGGAAGAGACAAGAACACCCATAGATCAATAACCTTAGTTATCCCTGATTCAAAAAACAAATATCTCGGAATAAAAACAGCCGGATTAGTAAGGTTGAGCAACATAGAAAAAAGACCCGTACTTTGGGAGAAGAGCGAACCTTCTACTACAGGAGCCGCTCCTGCAAACGTTACAACCACTCAGCCCAACGAGGACGGCAGGACAGGAGGCAACGCTTCGAATCAAAGTACAGATCTTTCAAGCAAAGATACGCAAATTTCTCCAACCGACCAAACAAATTCCCAAAAATCCGCAACCGAACAAGGCAAAAACTCCTATTCCCTCTCATCCTTCAACCCCATCGAGCAAGTACGTACCAACATCGAGCGGCGAAAGATTGAGCGAGCAGAGCAGGAAACCGACACAGAGCCCACCGACGCACAGAAAGAGGCAGGCAACTACAAGAAAGGACACATAAGGATTGACGGCTACGACCTGACCATCGAGCAGCCGAAAGGCTCCGTGCGCCGTGGCACCGATGCCAGCGGAAAGCAGTGGGAGCAAGTGATGCGGAACACCTACGGATACATCCGTGGAACGGAGGGAGTTGACGGTGACCACATCGACGTGTTCCTCTCCGACGACCCATCACATGGCGACGTGTTTGTCGTGGACCAGGTGAACAAGGACGGCAGCTTCGACGAGCACAAGGTGATGTACGGGTTCCCCGACGTCGAGAGCGCACGAAAGGCGTATCTCTCCAACTATGAGGACGGATGGACCGGACTGGGTGCCATCACCCCCGTCAGCAAGGAGCAGTTCAAGAACTGGATACGCAGCAGTCACCGAAAGACAAAGCCGTTTGCGGAATACAGCAGCGTGAAAACACTCTCAGTTAAGGAAGAGCAAGGCACCACACGCTACTCCCTCCCCCTCCAGCCCGCCAACGACCCGGCACTCACACCCGAGCAGAACAGGTTGCTCTCGCCAGAATCACTCATCAAGCTTCTTGACAATGGCGAATCCGCCGAACACTACTGTGACGAAGCCCTCGGCACACCGTATCGCCACGTGGCATGGGGAGACCGCCTCACATCCTACGGACGGTTCAACGAACGACGCCGCAAGGAAGGGCTCCACATCGACTTCGACATCCAAGGAAACCTCGTCAGCTACGGACTCTACCACGACGGACGCCGAGAAGGAATGCACTACACATTCAACCCGCAAGGCGACCGCCTCATAGAAGGAGCCTTCAGCAACGGCACACGCGTCGGGACACACCGCGTATTCTATGACACATACAGCCAGGCACCGAGATACGACCTGCCAGGACTCAAACCCGAAAAGCGAGAGCAGGTCCGGGACGAGATCACCTACAACCAGCAGGGACAACCCGACGGAGAGGCATACTCATACTCCTCCTCTGGAAAACTACTCGAACGCCACATCTTCAAGAACGGAAAGCTGCTCGCCGAGTGGTACGCCCCCGCATACCTCAAATCCATCCTCAAATCCGTCGTATCAGGCGACGAAATAAGAATCAGCAACATGACGCCCCATCAAGCCTGGTGGCAACTGCGCGCCTACCGACGCAACGGCTCCGCACCATGGATCCCCCAAGGACAGCCGGGAGAAGGACAGCCCTACAAGCCGTCAGAGACAGACACCGCCGACGAGGCCGACAAGCCGCTCCACCAGTGGAACCCCGTCCAGGCAGTGAAAGAGAACACCCAGCGACGCCAGGCACGCCAGCTCACCATCGACTTCCATGAGGCCGCCCCGTCCAACCTGTCCGACCCGTCCGACCTGTCTGACCTGTCTGACCCGTCCGACAACCCCGCCGCCACGCGCAAAGGACGGCAGATGCCGCCGTCCATGCTCACCGACGAAGAGCTCCTGCTGCGCACACGAACAGAAGAAGGCAGCACCGACGACTGGAACCTCTACAACGACGAGTACGACCGACGCCACCGACAGGAGTACGCCGACCTCACCGACCACTACCGAGACGTCATCGAGAAGACCAGCCCCACTCTCGACGACGCCTACGACATGCTCGCCACCGCCGACCAGCACTTCCACTACGGAGGCTACGCCAGCACCGAGCGAACCGAGCTCCTCGCACAGCGCGACGTACTCCAGGACTACATCGACCGGAAAGAAGCAGAGCAGGCCGAGGCCCAGCAAGGCACCGACCATTACTCCCTCCCAGAGGACCAGCAGCGCACCGACGACATCATCAAGGCGGCTGAGAAGCACTTCGGAACCACCCGGGACATAAGGGAGGCAGGATACATACTGCCCGACGGAAAGCTCCTCGACTTCTCAGGACGACACGACCTCGAGCCAGGCACCTCAGACCGACCTGTAAGAGGACAGCGCACCAGCGACCACCGGGACATCCGGCAGATTGCGTTCGACAAGGACGACAACCCCACAGGCATCACCACCGACATGGCAGACTTCATCAGAAGAGGAGCCATACGGATCGACGCCAACTACGGAGCCGTCAACCTCGCAGTCAAGCCCACCGAACAGCAGCGCAGACGCATACGGGAACTTGTGGCACACAACGAGGGTGACATCTACATCGACTTCGGAGACGGAGACAACACAGACCACTATGCCGAATACGAGGGAGCAAAACCCACACGCATCCTCGCAGACATCGACCGATACTTCGACGAGGGCATCAAGCCCGAGGGCGTCACGTTCTACTCCCTCCCTATGGAGACCCCCGAGAATGTCAAGAAAGAAATGTTCGACATAAGAAAGCAGGCCAAGTCTACAAAGACATGGCTCAAGACACCGAACAACAAGAGCAGTAATCTCGACGAGCGCCAATGGACGCAAGTCCGGACTACACCATTCAAGGAATGGTTCGGAGACTGGCAGTCAAACGAAGCCAGACAATATATCTTAGAAGGAGAGCCCGCAAGTTCAATAGAGAACAAAAAAATAATGGCAAAGCCAGGACAAACTTTCAGACAAGCGGTTGCCGAGCTTTTCCAGACGCAAGGAGGAAAAGCAGACTCAGCCTTCGGAGAAGTACTCCTTGACCCCACAGGAGTAAGCAATGATATTCAGCACGGGATGGGGCCCATAAAGAATGCGACATTCGCATCTGTGAAAGACGTGTTAGAAAAAGGACGTGTCATTCTGCCAATGGGATATTACGAGACAAGCGGGAAGAAGCAGATGACCGGTTTTATAGCAGCACCCATAAATATTGACGGAGAAAGATATGTGTGCGTTGTCGGAGTAATTAGAAATAAAAAAGACAACAAACTATATATTCATGAGGCTTTCTCAATGAAAAAACTCCAACTGGATGCTGCATCTAACGTGGTCCATGACGGCGAAGCCGTGTCACCTCATCCAGCCGGAGCCGTTGCAAAGTTAGTAAAAAATATCCTAACCGCCAAAAATTCCTCAAAAATTGTTGACGAGAACGGAGAGCCCCTCGTCGTATACCATCAGACGAACTCCACAGTGTACATCAACAAGGAGACAGGACAGAACTGGGATGAACTCGACTGGCGGGAAAAGGACGAATGGGAAGAGCGTGACGACTGGGACGAGTACTGGCAAGAACAGAACTTCTACACATTCGATAACAAGAATCACGGACGCAGAAGTATTGAATATCCAGCCTTCTTCTTCTCACCCAAAAACGATCCGTACCATGAATACGGAAAGCGTACAATTGCAGTCTACCTCAACATCAAGAACCCGGCAATCAGCCCAGATATTGAGAACCGAGGTGTCACGGACACAGCCGGTGAAGACGCCATGAAGAAGTTGATAGAACAAGGCTACGACGGAGTAATCAGGACTGACGAAAACGGAAAGCCCTACGAGTATATCGCATTCTTCCCCGAGCAGATCAAGTCCGCCACCGACAACATCGGCACATTCATCCCCTCCAACGGCGACATCCGATTCTCCCTCCCAGGAGGCAACACAAACAACACCCCCTCTACAGGCGTCTCCCGCGGCATCGACCTCTCCAGCTGGGACCCACTCGCCTCAGTCCGCCAGCACGTCACCGACTCACGCCAGGCACGCCTCGACGCCGACCAGGCTTGGACCGACCACCGCGCCCGACGTGAGCAGGCCATAGCCAGCCACACCGCCGTCAAGAACGACCCCAACCTCACCCCCGCCCAGAAGAACCGCCTGCAGAACGACATGATACGCCGAGTGGCAGACGTACGCGCCCTCGTAAGCAAAGTGCGTGAAGGAGACCGAGAGTCCGTCAAGGCAGTCACCCAGACCGTGCTCGACCTCGCAGACGCCGTAGGCGACGGACTCACACGCGGAGCCGTCAAGAAACTCATGCACGCCGTCGAGAACGCCACAACCCGACGCGACGTCAAGACCGAAGTCGACAAGGCCGTCGACGCCATACTCACCCAGGTCACCCGTGAAGCCCAGCGACAGACCGAGAAGCTCCTCCACACCAAGGCCACCAAGCTCGACCCCAACAACATCCGCGTGGCCGGGCAGATGGACGAGCACGGGCAACGCTCCCTCCGCCAGCTCAACGAACTCCTCTCACCCGAAGGACAATCCACCGACCTCGACCAGCTCGAGGCACAGCTGCAGAGCGACACACAGTCCAGCCGCCAAGTCACAGCCGGCAACGCGCGCGACAAACTCGTCGGACTCAACCTCGCAAAGCTACACCGTGACACCGTCGCACAGACCGCACAGGAAATCCACGAAATGCGACAGGAAGTCAAGCAGCTCGAAGAGGAAATCTACGACATCCAGCGCGACGACCAGGGTAAAGTCATCTCCAAGCGGATCAAACCCGAGTACACCGGATCCAACGTCACACCCGCCGACAAAGCCCGCCGCGAAAGCATAGAGCAGCAGATCGACGCCATACAAGACGCCATACAGGACTCACGCGTGCAGCTCATCCAGCAGACAGCCCACTTCAACAACGAGCTCTCTGCCGTAGTCGAAGGTGGAAAGAACGCACGCCGCGCATGGGCAGAACAGCAGCGACAGCACCAGGACGACATCATGCACGACGCCAACCGAGACCTGCAGGGCGTCTCTTCCAACCCCTACGAGCGACAGGCCAAGCAGCAGAGTCGCAAGGACAGAGGAAAGAAACCGACCACGTTCAAGGAGCGAGTCGGACAAAGATTCTCCAAATGGCTCGGAGCGCCCTTCCAGACCTTCGACACCTTCCTCCGCAAGTTCGGATACAAGTCACCGCAGGGAGAAGGTTACCTCTACAACCGATTCTCCCGCCAGTGGACTGACTCGGCCACACGCCAGTGGCTCGAGACCAAGAAGGACAACGCCACCATGGACGCCAAGGTGCAGGAGCTCTTCGGTGAAGAGTTCGGGGCAAAGCACTACAAGGACATCTACACCGTATGCGCAAAGATGGACGCCGAGCGACGCAAGCAAGGACGAGAGATACAACTCACCTACACACGCGCCGACGCATCAGAACCCGTCACTCTCACCATCGGAACCGGACAGGCACTCTACATCATTCTCGCCGACCAGCAAGTTGACGGACGGATGAAGCTGCGGAAGCAAGGAATCACCGAGGCAGACGTCGACAGGCTCAAGGCAGAGCTCGACCCACGCATTCTCCAGATGGGCGACTGGATCGTCAACGAGTTCCTGCCCGACAAGCGAGAGTGGTACAACGAGACATACAAGCGCATTTATGGAGCAGACATGGCTGAGAACGCCAACTACTTCCCGCTCCAAGTGTTCGACAAGGCACGAAGCCAGAAAGCAGAAGTCGGAGACAAGACCAAGGGCAACACTCTCAACACCAAGCCGGGCAGTATCGTCGAGCGAAAGCGGAACACCACACCGCTCGACCCCACCGCCGACGCGTTCGACGTACTCTCTGATCACGTCACCAAGATGAACGACTGGGCAAGCTGGCAGGAGATGAGAAACGATCTCTCGTCCCTCAACTCTAACACAGCATTCCGAAACAAGGTCGAGAACATGCCCGCCTCATGGTCACTCGGATACGGAGAGCAGCTCTTCGATAACTTCCAGAAAGCATGCGAGCTCGCCACCGGGTCATACGACCCACAGCGAGGAGCCGGATCAGACTTCATGACGGCCATGGCAAAGAACGTCACCGCAGCCAAGATCAACTTCCGAATCCACACCGCAATCAAGCAGCTCCTCTCACACCCAGCCTTCTGGTCAGACGCAGCGCCGACAGACCTCATCAAAGCTTTCGTCAACTTCAATGGAACATGGAAGTGGGCAATGGAGAACCTACCCGTACTGCAGAAGCGGTGGCAGTCACGGACCATCGGAGACACACGCCTCGAAGACGACTCCTCAACCATGCTCTCATGGCTCTCAAGCGTCAACAAAGGACTTTCCAAGTACGGAATGCTCGCCAACGCCGGAATCGACGCATACACATGCGCCAGCGGAGCAAGGGCAGTCTACGACACACGAATGCGATACTACACCAAGCAACTCGAACTCTCCAACGACGAGGCACACAAGCTCGCCGTACGTGACGCCACGGTCGCATTCAACCAGTCTCAGCAGTCCAGCGAAGGAATGTTCGTATCGCCTATTCAGAAGGACCGAGACTTCGGGTCAGTCATGTTCACCACCTTCAGAAACGGACCGATGGGATACGGACGGCAGCTGCGCAACACCATCAGCGACCTCAAGGTCCTCGTCTCCAGCTCACGACAGGAACTCATCGACCACCGCGCCAAGCAGCTGCAGAACGACTACGGACTCAGCGAGGACAGGGCACAGGAACAGGCAGAGAAAGACTATAACCGCCGCATACGCAAGGACCTCGCACGTCTCGCCATCTACGGATACGTCGTCGGGGCGGCGTGGAACATGGGTGCCAACCTCATGTACTACCTCCTCGGAGACGACGACGACAAGAAAGCGCAGGATCTGCGCGACGACCTCTACCACGGAGTCGCAACACCCATCGAAGGACTCGCCGGAGGAAACTGGCTCAGCGACCTCTTTAATAACGTCGTCGTCAAGAAAGACAAGTTCTCATTCACGTCATTCTTCGAAATACCATTCCAGCAGGACATCGAGCGCATACTCGAGGGACTCGACAAGAAAGACCCCGTACCGGCTTACACCAACGTCGTCAACCTACTCGCGCAGGGAATGACAGGTACCAACCTCTCAACCCTCACCGACGTCTACGCCGCCGTAGCCGATGCCGCCGAAGGATACAAAGGAGCGGAAAGCGCGGAGGATATAGCCGAGGAGACCACGCTCGCAATGCTGCGCATCATACAGACGCCGTCGGGATCATCCGAAAACTACTACCTCGACCGACTCAAAGACAGCGACGGAAACATCGACCCTGAGCGGGTCAACCAGTTCTGCCGGCGATATGTCGAGTTCAAGAAGATGAAGGACTCAGACGGATTCCTCTACGAGATATTCGACAACGCCATGTCAGACGCAGACAACAGATACGCTAAGCGGTACAACAACCTCATATCCTCGCGCCCGTCCTATTTCAAGCGGTATGTCGAAGAGCAAGCCGTCCGGGAGCAGGTCACCAAGCGGACGCAAATGGAGGAGACAGAGGACAACAACAGACAAAAGGCCGAGTCAGGAAAGAAAATCTTCCAGAAGCACGCGCCCATGCCCGTCATCAACGCTTACCTCGACATGCGGGAGCAGATGAAGCAAATCGGCAAGCAGCTCGAGGACAGGCCAAACGGGCAGACAGACAGGAAGGGATACAAGCAGTGGAACCTCGACCACCACGACATAGCGGAGAAAGCCAAGGCGCTCAAAGAAGCCAGCAAGCAGATCAACGCCATCTTCAGGGACATGAGCGACAGCACACTCGCCGACGACATCCAGCGCATATCCGTCATCCTCAACGTCCCGCTCGAAGAATAAGAACAAACCCAACGACAAGCCCCGGCACCACACCAGATGCCGGGGCTACAAAAAAAACTCACCTTCTCAACTCTCAATTAGCAAGAGTAACTTCTCTTTAAACTTTCAACTTTCAACTTTCAACTAAAAAAGAGACTCTCAACCCATGAACAAGATACCCGCACGGAAATACACCTCCATCGACGTCGAGCGACAGGCCAGGGAGATGGTCATGAACTTCTTCGCCGAGAAGTTCCCCCAGCTCATAAGCGAGTGGGAAATGCTCCAACCGGCAGAGAAGTGGAACATCATGCTCCGTCTGCTGCCATACGTCGCACCAAAGCTCTCAGCCGTCACCGTCAAGACAGACGACAAGTCAGCGGTCCACATGCTCATAGAGCTTATGGAGAAAGGACTGCCAGAGTGATTTTTTTCCGGCAGTCTCGCTTTCAGCAAGTTCAGCAGCGAAACCGCTACTTTTGTCTGCCGCGGCGCATCCGCTTCAGGATCCGCGTCGCAGTCCGGCGGCTCAGCGGAAACCCCTTCCAGGGCCTGTACACCAGGTGTCTCACCAGATAAGCCTTCGACGCCCTCCGGCCAAGACTCCTGCGAAGAGAGCAGTAAGCCGCATACGCGCGCTCATACAAGCCGCCCCTCGAGGAAGGAGGCTGACACCCACTGCCCCGGTCCATCCGGTCAAACACAGCCAGCAGATACTGCTCGTTCACCCACAGCCGCTCCGTCTGACTGCCAATCGCCATGTCCAACGCATCACCGTGGGTCTCCGCGCCATCCTCCCACGCCCGCTTGTAAGCCTCAAAGAAAGCCCGGTCCCTTTCCTCAATAAACACACTCATAGAAAAACACTTTTTATAATAAACCTCAAATTTCAAATTTCAAATTTCAAAGTCCATGCTCCTCCTCCCACTCCGCCGCATGCCGGTTGCAAACCTGGATGATCCCGTCACCGTCATGAAGCCTCACCGCCAGCGCCCGCATGCCAGTCTCAACCTGGCCGTCAGCCTCAAGCACACCGTCCCACACGGCCTCACACACACCACGCCTCAGCAGCTCGCCGCGCAAGTGCTCCACACAGTTCAGCAGACCCCTCAGGCCCATCCAGCCGAACTTCCGCTGCAAGTACCTCAAGTGAGGAAAACTCTCCATACAGTGCTCCACGTTGTTCACCGAGCAAGCCGTCAGCACACGCGCCAGCCACAGCCGAGCCGTCAGCTCCACGTCAGCGCAGCCCCCGCGGCCCAGCGTCATCCTCACCACATTGCCCAGCTTCCACACATCCATACGCACCACCTCGTCATACATGTCATTCAAGTCAGCCACGAAGCCGATCATGCCACCCGTCCTGCGGTCCAGCAGACGGTTGTACCCCCTCAGATCCTCACGGCACCTGCCCGACCAGAACTTCACCTTCTGCCGGCACAACCCCTCACGCTCCTCAACCAGCTCCAGCAAGTCACAGACCGCGCCCGTCGCAACCTCATTCGTGAAAATCAAGTTGTACATCACGACCGTCACCTCCGTACGCTCCTTATCAGGCATATCACTCATCATACCCATCACACCTTCCTCCACAGCTTGAAGTTCCTCACATCCATCCACAGCGGAAGCTCGCCCAAGTCCACAGGGCTCAGCCAGCGGTTGCCAGCCTGCATCGACAGGATTATCTGGAACGTCCTGTCCTCCCTGTTCACAGGATAGAAGCTGCCGTCACCGTTGTTCTTGATCTGGAGAACAGTCTCACCGTTGATAACGACATCAATGCTCTGCTCGTCCCACTTGCACTCAAACCGGTTCCACCCATCCTTTATTATAGGCGACTTCACGTTGACAAACTTCTCATCCCCCCGCATCGACGCCGGAAAATGGTAAGTCGAGTCAGTCTTCTCACGCCTCTCGTAATACTCCGACAAGTCCACCTCGTAATAGGTTGCGAAGTTGTCACGGCTTCCGTCCGGGTGGCTCATCCATATCGCCGGCCACGTCCCGGCTCCACCCTTAAACCTCGCCTCAACCTCCAACTTTCCGTCACCGTAAGCCTCCTTCGACTTAATGGCAGCACACACATAGCCGTCGTCGCCCACACGCACGCACTCAAACCGGACCACACCGTTCTCACCAAGCACCGGAAAGAGACCCGCAAACCTGTTCCACTGCGAAGGGCCGGCCTCCACCACCTCCCAGTCCTTCACGTCTATCCCGTCAACCACCAGCTCATATCCAGCCAGGCCAGTCTCACTCTCCGGGACAACACGTCCCGCCTTCCTCCGCCAGCACAACAGCCCGCGGAGCCATTTCCAAAATTTCTTTAACACTTTCATAATCACAAGTTTTAAGTTATTAATAAATTTACGTTTTGCTCACGAAACCGATTTCAGTATCAGACTTTATTGGCGAGTGCATATACTCGCCTAATCCTTTATTAATTATCTCCATGTTATACTCGCCCATCTTCTGGCAGTCCTTTGTCGGTGTAAAACCGAATCGACAATGCCAAATCTCCTTGTCAAGGCTTCCGAGAGTGGTTGTATGGACGTAGAACTGGCAATTCTTGCATTTATCACTCATAGTCATTCGTTTTTTGTTACAAACACAATTAGGGAATGAAGCACAGGGAGCACCACGGTTTCAAAGTTCCTGACCTTGCGGCGGTACTTGTGGGAGTCGAACCCACGCTCCCCGTGCTTTCGTTAATCATTCTTCAAAATCTTTATTCTTATCATGATTATTAAAAAAATCCGTGTCTTGTTTGTAAAGACGTTCAGTCAAGTCAGACGCTATGTCGGGCAAAGACAAATCTATTGACGTGCTTTTATCTATCAAAGCCAAGAGTATGTCACCACGCAGCTTTCTCCAATACTCACGTTCCGCAATCTTCGCCCTGTGGTCATCCTGGCCTTTAACGTCCATCTGCGACATCAGGTCTTTCAGCATTTCTGCATGTTTCATGCTGTAATCGTTGTTAACTTCGCCTATCGGCATTGCAAATTCACGTAATTTGTTGATTTTTTTCATAATTATTTGTTTTTAAGTTCTCTAATAAGTACATCAGCTTGTATAACAGCCCATTTTGCGACATCTTTCAATGAAAAGTTATCCACAATATTTTTAATATATGGAGAACAAAGCATTCCTTGCATAGCAGCAATAGCCGCTCTTTCACGAACATCTTTCCAATGCTCATCCTCAGTTTGTTCTTGAATGAGTTCTATATCTTCTGGTGCCATACATATAGGGTCCCCATAAGAATCACACATTTCTAATTCCAGGGTAGCCCATTCAGCAACATTTACTATTTCACCTGTTTTCTTTATTCTTGCTTTCATAATTGACAATCATTTCTTTTTAATATCAAACAAATTAGTGTATTTCACAAGTGGGTTAATGCATCTTTCTTTCATCAATGAACACTCAGGGACGGGACAGCCATCATAAGCGCAAAATCTATTTGGACTAAGTTTTGAAAGTCTTAATAAAGTATCATATAAAAACTCTCCACTTTCCATGTATTCAAGATGCTCTCCAAGAAGGCAATTTTTATCTGAAGTCCATTCATCCCAATTTGCCATTTGTATATCAATAAATTCTTGTGTGTTACCTCTTTGCTGATAACGGTCTTTATACAAATTCTTATCTTCAATACAAGGAAAAATGGTTATTCTTTTATCAAATGGTAGTGATAAAACTCTTTTTCTTATTTCTTTATGACAAGATAATAGTACAAGAAATCCTTGGTCACTATAATGTTTTGCACACTTAAAATATCTATCCCAATCCTTTTCAAATGGTGTAGATTCTAAATCAATCACATTAGGAAAATTATGAGCCAAATAACTTTTCCCTACTCCTGCATATGCACATATAATCATAATAAGTTCACTTTATTTAACTTTAATATCATTTTATAGCAAGCATCAATAGGATCGTCAGCAGTTTCACCTCCATGACCTTCCCCATCTTGGTCAACATATTCACAATGCCAAGCATCATCAAACCAATACAGTGATTTTGTATATCTACCATAATTCTTTGGTAAAACATCCAACAGTGCAGCAAGAGACCAGCAAGGGATAATCTCATTGTTATCAATGGCAACAGCATAAGAGTTAGAGAAGTCTATATGCTTGTTAGATTTCTCAATGACAAATATCTCATATTTAGTTTCTGTTAAATCAATATGTCTATTAAGCCAAAACATATCTGCACTTGAAAGTGGTAATATCTCTACCAACTTTTTAGATTGTTCTATATCTGTATAAGATTTCATAGCAAATCCATATTTTTTAATCTAATAATCATTTCCACACAAGTGTCAATAGGATTATCAGTGCATTCACCGAAACTACAAGTAATTCCTTCTTTATTATACGAGTCACACCTCCATCCCATAAACGTACTGTGTAATGAAGGATATGGCAAAATATTAAGCAATGCAATAAGACTCCATGCAGGAATATCTTCAGGAAATAATTGACGATGCTACATCTTTTCTTGCTCCTATCAACATCTTTTCTTTATCAATAGAAACTTGCTTTTCAATCCAATATTGTTTTTCTGCTTCTCTACCTGCATTATAGCCCTTTTTATAAAATTCGTCCATATCTTTACGATATAAATCTACATTATCTGCAAACTCTCTTTCTTCTTTATCAAGAACATCTGTGTTTTTTTGCTTTTCAAGCCAAGTAACAATATTTTCTACAGATATGCCAAAAAATATCTCATAATCTTTATGTGTAGAAAAAATATTGATTAGAGCTTTCCTTATCTTCTCATCATTTGACTCTTGAAGTTCAGGAAAAATTGCCTCACAAGCAATCAAAGTATCTGCACTTGATGATTCATTATCATACAGTGATTCTGCTCTTGAAAGGGCTTCATCATAGGCTTTTGCTTTTTCTTCAATTGTAAGTTTTTTCATATTTCAAAGTTGTTTAAGTTGCTCTAACAAAGAATAAATTAACTTGGTATCATTGTCATATGGTGAGGCATAACCACTTTCACCCATACTTCTAACAAAATGTTCAAGTGCATTTATTTGCTCATTACTCGGCTTCCACTGCTTCTGTCCACCAGTAGAACCACATAATAGTAGTTCATTATTTACTTTTTCTGAAGCCTCTTTGTATTTCTGCTTGTAATTCATATTATTCATTTTTAAGTTATTATAAATGTTCCACGACATATTTACTATTACGATAAGGGAGAATGTCACAATTATTAAACATACCACTATGATTGCAAATGCTAACATAATTGTATCCATATCACAATATTTTATTTATGTTGCTACAACCTTCAACATCAAAACTTTTACCACAAGCAACGCAAGTTACACAAGGGGATTTGCCCCCATCAATGTCTTTACACCACCATATATCACCTTTCTCAAGTTCTAACTTACTTCCACAATGTGGACAAGTTACTATAACTGATAGTTCTTTTCTTTCTAATATCTTCATAATCAAATAAGTTTTTAATCGTGTAATTTTAATATAAGTTCATAGCAAGCATCAATAAAATTCTCTGCTTTAACCGTAATAGTTTGTAAAGGTGTTAAACGTTTTGCTTCATAATCATTAACATAATTAATACTCATTGTCACCGTTAACTCATCTGCATCTATCTCAGGGAAGAAATCAATCTCACGTAAATAGTTAAATAATGCTGAAAGACTCCAAGCTGGAACATCATCTGATTCATTGAAGTCATCATCATCCATTGTTCCAACAAAGTATCTTTTTCTTGAGCCTTTTTTAAAATACCACCAATACATATCAGCAGTATTAATATCAATCCCTAACTCTACAAGTTTTCTGGATTGTTCTATTGTAGTGCATATTTTATTCATACTTTACTGTTTTATAAGGGTTATTTTCTTTGGTAACAGCTATCGCAAGACCTTTAGGAATCAGACCACGATAGTCAAACATATTCTTGTTTAGCCAATCTGTAATTGTACCAGCATTTATAAAGACTCCGTCAATATCACCTTCCACCCAATCAGCCATTTTAAGGGTTTGATATTCTTGCCATTCTTCCTCAGTCATTGAGGACATTGAACGAAGATATGGCTTAATATTACTTATTTCACCAGAATTAAACAACTCAATGTCATAAGTTGATAAATTATGAATTTCTATAAAATGTACAGAAAATCTTTTCTTTAACTGAACAAAAGGACTGTAAGGCAACCTTGTTGAAAGGTCTTTTAATAATAATTGTTTGTCTTCTTGAGTCATGTTCACTTGATTTTCAAGTGTCTCAATAATATGCTTTACTGGCATAGACCACTTATCAGTTCCCCAAGTAGCATCTTCGTTGTCTTCATAATAGAATTTCATCCCATTTATTAGGCATTTTACAACATCATTTCTTTCTTCGTTACATTGAGAATGTTGCATATTACAGTTATTCCATCCATCATAATAAGCCTTACGATATTCTTCCGAATAATCAGACAAATCTACCTTATGATGGCACCAATTAGGTTCTGATACTTTTGATTCGCCTTGCTTTTCAAGTTTCTTTTTCATATAACCATACACCTTACCCCAATCTGAATCCACAACAGCATTTACTAAATCTTCACATTCCATATTAGATAGACACAGACCTAATGTGTTTCTGTCAAGGTAAGTTATAATTGATGATGCGACGTCTTTTCTTGCTCCTATCAACATCTTTTCTTTATCAATAGAAACTTGCTTTTCAATCCAAGCCTGAATTTCTTCAATTGGAAGACCTCCAAAGGTAGACCATCTAACACCTTCCACAACATCTGTTAAACCTATGGAGATAGCCTGCAATATTTCATCGTCACGAGTTATAATATTATTATCAAATTCCTCGCTTTGTGTTTCCGTTGCATTTTGCTCGCCTAACTTTTCAAGCCAAGCAAGAATATCTTTATCAGGTACACCGTTCGTTTGTCCTCCATTGTGAGCACCTACATTGAAAATATCAATTAATACCTTCCTTATCCTCTCATCCTCGCTTTCTGCGAGCTCAGGAACATTGTCCTGCACCCAGTTCTGGAGACCCTCGTCGTGAGGATTAGCCTCCATCATTTCCTTGATTGCATCAATCAATTCGTTGCATCTTTTTTCGTAGTTCATATCATTAAATTTTATTATTCAACAATTTTTCAACTTCTGCTGTCGGTATGTCCTCATTGGTTTCATATCCATGATCGACAGCATATTTAATAAGAAGTTTGACTTCTTGGTGGGTAAGTTCCCTTCCACGGAACGAAAAGTAGCCATCAAGCCTTTTACGAGGGTGATCATTAACCCATCGTTGAAATCCTCTCATATTAGTTTTTAGTGTCATGACTTATTTTGTTTTGTTTATGTTTTACAGATTCCGACATAATGTTAGATAATAGGTTTTCATAAATAAAACATATTTGGTGTTACTTGAATTTTCTTGTTTATGATATTCATATATTCGGCATTGCCATGATGGTCTTTGTTCCAATGTACTTTTTCATTGTCTTTTGATTGTTTTGATTGTTGATAAAATAAATTCGTTATCTCGACAGTTCCTTTGCACTTCGATTTCATGAATCGCCGGAGGCAAGTATCATCGAAGCCAGTTCGTCGAAATACATCTCGTCAGTCGGAATCTCGTCGTCTGCCGCCATGATCCGGTTGGCGATGGACTTTTTCTTGTGGATGATGTCGTAGAGCGCACGGTCGATGGTGTTGCGACCGATGAGGTAGTAACACGTCACGTTATCCTTTTGCCCAATACGGTGTGCCCTGTCTTCGCACTGGCAGCAGTCGGCATAAGTCCAAGGAAATTCTACGAAAGCCACGTTGGACGACGCCGTGAGCGTCAGACCAACGCCGGCTGCCTTGATGGAGCATACAATCAGATTGGCAGCACCAGACTGGAAGGCGTCGACCGACTGCTGCTTGCTGACGGCACTGTCCCGCCCGGTCACCGTGACGGCATCGGGAAAAGCCTTGCACAGTTCATCGACTATTTCATGCAGGGAGCAGAACAGGATGAGAGGTTTGCCGGAGGCGAGGAACACACGCACGAAGTCAATAGCCTGTCTCACCTTGCCTTTGGCAGAGAGCGAGCGAAGCGTCATGAACTTGACCAGAGCCTCCATGCGCATCTTGCGCCTGATGTCGCGGTCGGTGCATTCCGTATATTGACGCAGGTACTCGGCAAGGTCTTCCGCTGCAAGTTCGTATTCCTCACGGTTGGAAATATCCACATAGAGGTCTGTGCGTGTCTTGTCGGGCAGTTGTGTCAACACCTTTGCCTTTTCACGTCGTATCATGCAGCGTCGGTAGAGCTGCTGAGACAGTTCTTCAAGGTTGTCATTCTCCCCATAGTCAGCGAGGAACTTGCCACGACCTCCAAACTCCTGTAACCTGCCCATGATGGAGAGTTGGGAAACCAAGTCTTCTGCTCGATTTACCACAGGCGTACCCGAAAGGAGAATACGAAAGTCCTTGCCCTCAACAATGCCCCGTGTGAAGATTGTCTGCTGTGCGCTTGGGTCTTTGACACGGTGGCTCTCGTCGATGATAACCGAGCGGAACACCTTGATGGCATCGTTGAAGACTACATCTTTGAGACGGAAGCCGCCACGACTGCCACCCTGTATGTCCCAAACGAAATACTTTCGCAGGCTCTCATAGTTGACGATGGCAACATGGAACATTCCCATTTGCAGGAAGTATGGCCATGCCGTGCGTGTAGCGTTGTCAAGTACAAGTGCTTTCTTGTTGGTGAACTTCTCAAACTCACGCTGCCAGTTGATTTTGAGCGAGGACGGACAGATAACGAGTGCAGGATAAGCGTTAGCCGTATCGACAATGCCGATGGACTGGAGCGTCTTACCAAGTCCCGGTTCATCACCGATGAGCAGCCTCCGTTTGTCGAGACCGAAACAGATACCCTCTCGCTGGTATGGGTACGGTTCTATTTTAAGATGATGTTTCAACTTCATAGCCCTATAAGTTTAAGCACCAATACTGGAAAGCCAGTTCTTCATATTTCTCACGTCCACGCTTGTAGATTGCATCATCACGGTTAATGAACTTCTTGAACACGCAGCAGTTCTTTTTGCTGATGCCGTAGATGAAATCACGGTCGGAGTGCGCTATGTCCATGTACCAGGCACGGCTCCTGTCCCAGTCGAAATAATCGACAGCATCGTCAAATTCTTTCTGAGTGCTGGCAAAGGTTGTTTTTAGGTCGCCACCAAACCCGAACAGGTCAAGGAACCAGTCCCACTTGCAGCGCGTGTCGAGAGTGAAAACAAACCCGCCATACTCAAACTGCTGTTGCTTATTTACCATGCAGCGTTGCGTGTCGGCAATCTCCAGCACCTTTGCGAGGAAGCCGTCATGGCGGGCCTCCTGACGAAGCGAGCGGTACATTTCCCGTGCGTGACGGAACTCGTCCTCCGTATACTGCACATCGTCCACGGTGTACCGGTAGTAGTTCACGCGGTCGGGTTCCGTGATGATGGCGTCGACGAGAGATCCGAATCGGAACGCCGCTTCCTTGTCGCCGAACTGCAGGCGGGGATGCAGCAGGTTCTTGAGTTCGGTGAGGTCAGAGTTGCTGACCTCACTGCGCTCGTAGTAGTTGTCGGGATTATTCATATGACTATGATTTTAATTTCCATCCATTGAGTCTGTACACTTTTCTTCTTGCCTCTTCCCTGGTTCCTGCCTCATCGCATTTGACCGCCGTTCCGTCAGCCTGGCGTCTGTAGATGTTGAAGTGGCAGAACCTTGGCGCATAATAGTATTCCGCATTCTTAGCCATGGATCACTTCGCTCTCACGTCATCAACGTATTCGATATGCTCTGACTGGATGAAGACAGGGTGATCCTTGTCGTTAGCCAGTTTGTTGCAGAACGTGAGCTGCTTCTTGAACTCCTTTTCCAGTTCTGCAACAGAGAGTGTGCAGCCGTGTTGTGCCCACCACATGCCCACCACCTGCATGAAGCCGTCCGGGTTGAGCACGTTGATGCGTTTCTTCACCGAGGTCTTCGGCTGGTATTCTACGGCCTGCGCCTGGGCGGAGCCGAAGAGACTGTCCATCTCCTGTTTCTTGGCTGCCAGCTCGGCTGCCGCCTTCTCCTTGGCCTCACGCTCGGCACGTTCTTTCTCGCGCCGCTCGGACTCCATGCGCTCGCGCTCCTCCATCTGCTTCTTGATGCGCTCGGCCTCCTCCTTTTCCGCCGTGGCCATCCGCTCCAGCTCCTTGCGCTTGCTCGGCATGATGTCGATGGCGCGTTGTTTCCGCTCCCTGATGTTGTCTGTCGACTGTCTGATCAGGCCGTTGATGTTTTCGTTGAGCACGCGCTGCTCTATCTGCAGCCTCTCCGGGCCTGGGATTCCCTGCTCGATGTGGATTGCCGCGACCTGCGGGCTGTATCTGTCTGCGACGGTGGCGGCCGGTATGGATTCTGTCATCTGTTCGATCCGCATGAGCTGGAGCTGGTAGTTCTCCAGCGTCGTGGCGCTGACAATGCCGTCGATCGTCTGGATTATCCTGTTCTCTGCCGCCACGACGATCTGCCTTAGCGTTTGCAGGCAGTTGGCGGCGTGTGCCTCCTTTGCCTGGTTTATAAGCATAAGCCTTTGCCTCTCCCGTCTTTTCTGTTCCTCCTGCTGGCGGCGTTCATCCGCATACCGGTTCCTCATCTGCTGCAACTGCTCTGGCAGTGTGTCTTTCCTGCCCGGGTCGATGTCGTTCTCCAGGGCTGCGTATGAGGAGCGTATGATGTCGAACAGCTGTGTGACGGGCGATCTTTTTTGCTTCATCTTCGACACTGTCTTCCTTGCACGCTCGAGAAAGACGGCGATCTCCTTGTCGAGGTCTGCGCTCATGCCCTCGAGTCGTACCCTGTCGAGTAGTACTTGTGCATATTTGAGACATCTGTCGTGGCTCTGGTTGTTCTCTGTCCATGCCTGCGGTGCGGCCTGCGCAATGCTTCCGATATTCTGAGGCTGGAATATTGTCATGATGTTTGTGTTTGCTTCCATATTGATTGTTGTTTGTTACAGTTGGTTTTGTTGATGATGAATAGTCTTGTGCAGGGCTGCTGCCTGCAATATTCCACGTACCGGTGGAGGCGTGAGCAAAAGACGCCGTTCAGCGCACGGTAGGCCTGCGGGCATCCCTTGCACACGCTTTCCACTCTTTTCTTAGAAGCCGTCATCGTCGCCTGCGTCTATGGTTACACCAGCTGAAATGTCGTTGGCAGGAGGTCCAAACGGCTGTGGCTCGGGCTGCATCACCTCGCCTGTCTCGGTGTCTACTCCGTACAGCTCGTCGTTGATCTCGATTTCCTTCTCCTCCACCTGCTGGCTCTGAAGCTCTGTTCCTCTTCCTATGCGCACTTTAGGGTAGGTCTTGAAAGCGTGCTTGATGCACTTGGCCATCAGAAAACCGCTGTCGATGTTCACCACGCCCTGTTGGTCTACTCCGTAGAGGGCGTTGGCTCCGCCGTTCTTGTTCTGACGTGCGCTGTACTGAGCCAGGCGAACCCAGTCCTCCTCCGTCATGATGCTGTAGTCGATGCTGCCGTCTGCACGGGTGATGCGAAGGTAGCAGGCGATGATCCTCTGACCGGTGTGTGGCAGGTGGCAAACGTATTCCACTTCCTTGCGGCCGTTCTTGTCGGAGAACGAGAACTCGTCATTGGCGTACACCAGCACGGGGTTGTCGGCATGGCGGATCTGTCCGGCTCGCTCACGCAGCACCAGCTCGCCGTAGGCGGAGATCGTGAGGACAACGCGGCCCTCCCAGTTGTAGATGATATAGCCCTTCTGGTCTTTCATCGGTCTGCCCTGCTGGTCGAGTTTCGGAGTCGTCTTCTGGTTGCGGCCGATGAGGTAGCACAGGGCGCGTGTGCCCTGCTCCAGCGAGAGACCGCACACGGCAAGGTCGATAAACGCAGTGAACAAAGAGAAATGAGTGCCTTTCTGCAGGTCGGGCGTGTCGCGCAGCAGCTTGTTGAAGTAGTTGCTTTCGCGCTCATAGGCCGCTTCGCCTGTTCCATTACCCCAAAGGGTATCATAGATGTTGATGAACTTGTCGCGAACGATAGGCGACGTTACGATGTCGAGAGGCTGCATCTGGTTCAGCTGGTCGACAGTTAAATTGATTTGACCCATGTTGATTCGATTTTAAATGGTTTGACTTGTGATTTTTTTATAAAAGCTTTGACTCAAACACGTCCACGACAGCCGTTTCCGACACAGACGCGATGGAGTAGTCGGTAATGCTGCCCTTCATCATCTCGTCAATGTTTCTTCGCGCGCTCTCTAAGCTGCACCCCTCAACGAGGTAGTACACACTTGTGCGCTTTTCGTTGCCTGTCTTCTCGTCGATGGTGATAAACTGCAGCTTCGACTTATACCAGCGAGTGTCGGTGTTCCGCATCTTGTCTTCGAGAGACTGGTTCTCCCATTCTTTGAATGCCTCTTTGTCTTTCTTGTTGAGGGCATCGCCTAATTTCCTGGCATCATTGTCGATAACTTTTTGTGCCCAGTCCATGAAGAGAATCTCCTTGAACACGGCGCGGTCTATCTCAACCACCTCAAGTTCTCCGCTGATGTAGTCGGACATTTCTCCGATGATACGCGCCTCCGCCTCAGTGAAAGACACGGCATCGACAACGTATTGCTCCGTCACTTTCTTCCGCAGTCCATCCTCCATAGTCTTGTCGTAACGGAGCTTACAGATGAACCACTCTGCTGTTCTACTTCTCATAACCCTTGTTTTTAAGAATTGATTTCAGTCTTTTTACTTCCTCCAGCAAGCCCGCGATAGCCTGCCGCGAATCCTTCTCAGCCTGCTCGGCCCTTTCAGCCCGCTCCTTCATGCGCCGAAGCTCAATATCACTCCGTTCAACGTCAGCCTCAGCCAACACCCTGAGCAGCCAAGTCACGCACACACAGCACACGCTCAGCATCACCGTCAGGCAAATCCAGAATACATCCATAGTTGTCAAATTTTAATTGTTAAACAATATTGCGTTATCTAAAAACCACCACCCAGACCATCCGGATGGCCAATAAACCTCAAATCTCAAACCTCAAACTTCAAACTAATCAGTTCCTCCATCGTCATGTCCCTGTGCTCCGGGATCTCCACCCCCTCGCTCACCATCCGCTCGTATTCCTCGCGGCTCACCGAACCCCTCCGGTTGATCTCGCTCAGCTCAGCTTTAAGACCCGTCTCGATCCTGTCAATATCCTCATTCCGCTCAGCCACGAAATCCCGCAGAGCCCCCATCACCACCATCGGGTCCACCACGCCGTAGAACCGCCCGTACCTGCAAGCCCGGAACCTCCGGAAGAACAACAGCAGCTCAGAGATCTTCAAATAGAAATACTCGCTGCATATCACCCGCGCCGTCTGCTCCAGCTGCATAGCCGACATCTTAGACCTCACCCCGCAGAACTCACCCAGCGAGAACAGCTGGTCAACCAGCCAGGCCACAGGCAAGTTCCGTCCCGTCTCCGCCATCTCAGCCAGCGTAGGCCAGCAGCCCATGTACATCCTGGCCTCGTCCACCTCAGCCCTCTCGAACGCCAACTCCAGCGTCCCCTCAGCTCTCTGCAAGGAGCCTTGCGACCAGCGCGCCGGCCTCGGCCCTGCGCTGCTCAAAGCCCGAGTCTCCGTCAGTATCTCGCGGGCCACCTGTCCAGCCGTCTGTATCATGATTAGAGTTCTTTGATTTGTTAGGGTTGTTTATGAAAATCTCATCGTAATTCCCCTCAAGCACCTTCGGGAAATTGTTAGGCCTGAATATCCAGTCGAAGTCAGCCACGAACACCTTGTTGCCGCCACCGTTCAGAAACGGGCTTCTCGCCGCCCTGGTGATGACTTCATATACCGCGTCTTCCCCATACTCCCGGGCCCTCGCCATCACCGCCGTCAGCCGACGGTCCGTCATCGCCCTCACCCGGGGAATCCGCGCACCGGCCTCGTCCATCGTACGGTTGAAGTCGTCACGCAGACCATCCCAAGACTTACGACCAGAATCCGAATCCCCCTCACGCACGCACGCGGGCGCGGGCGCGGTAGCATCATCACGAAGTGATGATATATTATATATTATATTATTATTATTGTTTGTTGCTCCTCGGCTTGCTCCTTGCCTTGCTCCTTGCCTTGCTCCTCGGCTTGCTCCCTCATCCACGTAAGTATCTGTCTCATTGCCGATTTGCCTTGCTCCTTGCCTTGCTCCTCGGCTTGCTCCTTGCCTTGCTCCCCACCTTGCTCCTTTTGCAATCGTGATGACCGTCAAGCCGTCAGATGTCTCACGGCTGATCCTCCCCTCATCGGCAAGATGCCCAAGGAATTTCTCAACCTTCTTCCGGCCGCAGTTCCAGCGGGTACGCAGGAACGACAGACTGACCACCAGCTGGCCGCTCTCAAGCCTCACCCGCTTGCCCTGGAACAGCGTCACGTTGCCGCCGCCCCAGTTTGCCATCCGCAGCAGGTCTATCCACCACAGCAGCCTCTCCGGATATTTGTCCATCCACGAATCCACCAGCTCCTTGTCTATCACGTAAAACATATTTATTATATCAGAAAAACACAACACTCCTGATCACCTTGCGGCGTCTCAGCATACCGATCACGTTCAGCACCTCGTTGTGGTTGTTGATGTTGAAGCGCACCCACTGGCTGTTGTCCTCCTCGGGAAACAGCTCATACTGGCGCTGGTCCACCCTTTGACCACGGGGATTCATCCGCTCCGGCCGCTCGTAAGACCGCATGTAAGCCTTCTGGCATGTCTTGCACCAGGCCTGCAGACCGTCCCTGCTCGCCGTCCTCCGGTAGAAGTCCAGCTCCGTCAGCGTCCTTTCGCATCTTCCGCACTTCTTCATACTACATTAAACTTTAAACTTTAAACTTTAAACTAAAATCACTAAACCAGATAATCCCGGACGGCATCCATAAACTCCTCCAGGCTACGACAGACCACATACCGGTAACCGTCACGCTCCACCTTACGCTGCCAATCCCGCTGACTCGCCGCCTGCCGTCCCGCCTTCGTCTTCATCTCGATGAGCAGCGCACCGTAGCCCTTCGACTGCCTAAGCAATATCAAGTCAGCCACACCCGCCACGACCCCCTCAGCCTTCAGCCTCGCGCCAGTAGCCTTGTCCCGCCGCCCGCCGTTAGGCACGGCGAACAGCGAGTGCGCATAGTCCGGGTACTGCAGCCTAAACCACTGAACGCAACCGGCCTGCAGCCGGTGCTCAGCGTCGTCAGGCTTGCGGCGGGTCTTCCCCCGCTCCATCCGTATACGTATCTCGTCAAAAGTCATATTTTTCAATCATTTTATATTCAACATCTGTTGTCCGTCATGTGGATCGCGACACCAGCGCAGCCAAATCAGGACAACGTGAACTGTCTCTTTAAATCGGGCAAGCTATACTCCCGTACCACTTGCCCCTGACATTCAAAATCAATGGGGAGAAATAGAATGTCTTGAATAACACCTAATAGCAGTGGAGGTGGCAGGTACCGCTCCTGCAGCTCATTCCAGAGGCTTTCGGACCCGGCGGCTCCGAGTATTCAAGAGAGTGGCCTTGTGCCGACGGTCTTATCAGGGGCAAATCCCCGCCGCCTTGTCCTTATTTCCATGCCGGCTTGCCCTTCGTATTCCGGCTTTTCACCTCCATGAATCCCGCCTATCCTCACGGACCACAGCGGTCAAATACCATAATAACATGATAAAATGTAAAACAGTAAAAGAGTAATATCATGCCGGCGCCCCGGCCATTTTCTAACAAAACCTTAAAATTAAATTAAGATAAATAATCGTCATTGAAAAACACACATTCAGCCTCGCGGCCTTTTCTTTTTCCGCGCCCCGGCGGCCTGTCCCCGGGAGTCTTTCCCTCTCCCATCAGGCGGCCGGGAAGCGCGGGCATATCTCTACGGCAGCACGAACTTACAAGCGTTCCCGCACCTGTATATTGTCACGTCATCATCGTTAAGGTACAGCTGAGCCCTCGCCGTATCTCTCTCCTCTCCGTCCGTTATAGCTTCAAACCCATAGTCATCAATACACTCCATCACTTCCTTTGCCAGTTCCTCGTCATCAATGGCGAACGGATCAGCGTTGAACGTCGCCACACCGCCGATAAGGTCCTCGAGAAATATATCCTTACGTGTCATACGCGCTCCTCCTCCTTTCCGGTCATAACGGCAACCACGCCCAGGCACACAACGCCCGACATCTTAATCAACATAGTAGCCGCCAGGCTACCGTCAGCAGACTCGCACAGGCTCAGCATCAGCCCAGCCGTCAGCAGCAACCCAATGAATAAATGTCTCATAATCTCAATTTTTAAACATTAAACATTAAACTTTAAACACAAGCTGTTAATACACCCGTTTGCTCTCAAGCATCCGGTCAAGGTCCCTGCGCCGGATGAAAGCCAGCTTCCCGTCCTTCACATAAGGAAGCTCACCGCTCAGGTTCTTGTCCTTGATGTACGACACCGTGCAGCCTATATAGGCTGCGGCACCCTTCCTGGTGAACCATTCCTGCTCCACCACGCGGACCTCGGCGTTGATTTTCCTTGTCACCCTCATTGCTCGCTCTTTGTTATGGCGATCACGCCCAGGTCGTGGTTCGCCTCAGTTGTGAACCTGCAGCCCAAAAGTCTCTGAGCCCTGTAAGCCGTCGCCTGACCGCTGTATATACCCGAGCTGCTGCCTACCCTGAACTCCTTCGTCGAGTTCATCGCCATCTGCCTCAGGGCTTCCATCGTAACCTTTTCTTCCATTTTTTTAAGTTTGTTTGTTATATCCTTGCTTTTTTGAAAAAAAGGTGCTATCTTTGCGGGTGGTTCAGAGGGTTAAGGGTCGCAAGACTCGCACCTTTCCTGTCGCCAGTCCCCGGATAGACATCCCGACGGAACTGATTGACGGTGCAAAGTTATGATAATTATCTCAATCTACAAAATTTTATTAGGATAATTTATCCTTATTCGTTTTATTTATACAGAATCTAAATAAACAAACTATGGAAACAACTGCAAAACAAAGACTTATAACGTTTATCAAATCGATTGGGATTTCGATAAACGCTTTTGAGCGTACATGCGGTCTATCTAATGGCTACATGAAATCATTAAGAATTGAGCCTTCCCCAACAAAACTTAGGATAATACTCCAAAATTATCCGCGGCTCAACCGCGTATGGTTACTTACAGGCGAAGGAGACATGCTCATATCAGAAAAGAAAGAAGAGTCCACAGCTGTGCCGTTTGTTCCCGACCGCCACGTACGCGTACCAGTCGTCAGTTCATATGCACACGCTGGATACCTAACCGGATACGGAGACCCAGAGTATATGGAGTCGCTGCCCACAATCGACTTCACGCCGGACCACGAGATGCACGGGAACTACGTCGCATTCGAAGTCAAGGGAGACTCCATGGACGACGGAACCAAGGAAAGCTACGTCGACGGAGAGCTCGTCATCTGCCGCGAGGTCGAGCCACACTTGTGGCAGCACGACAAGCTCCACATCAACAAGCGCGACTTCGTAATCGTGCACAACGAAGGCATACTCATCAAGCGAATCACCGATCACGACGTGGCATCGCACACCATCACAATACACTCACTCAACCCGGAGTACCCCGACCGGACAATCGACCTCTCAGAAGTCCGACAGATCTTCTCTGTCGTCGAGTCACGCATACAAAGAAGAAGATGATAAAATAATAAAAATATGAAAAATCTATTACACTTCCTTACAACCCTGCTGATGTTCGCAGGCATCAGCATAGTACTGAGCGGTATTTTTACCGGAGGCAAATGGCTTTTGAGTAAAGTGTCAATCTGTGAGCCGGCAACATTCGAAGACTTCCTATACGGAGCCATAGGACTGTTCGTAATTATGAATCTACTTGGAATCTGGAATGTTATAAAAAAATATTTTTGTAAAAAATGGCTTGTTATATCATTGGACTTGTATTAGGTATTGTAGTATTCATATTACAAAACCTGAAACCAACTTCTTTCTGGTTTCGTATTTTATTTTTAATACTGACAGTAGCCTTTTTATGGGGGATTAGTTACGCACATTTGGGATTTTGGAATATATTCCTGATGCCAATCGGAGTGTCGTTTTTATGCTTCATTTCAGCTTTTTGTTTTCCTTACTCTTCATCAGATGCAAGAAAAGAGTATATGGCTGTGAATGGCAGGAATTATTTCGTTGAACTAAAAAATGAAGACTGTATCGACAGATCTTCTCCGTCGTCGAATCACGAATACAACGAAGAAGATAAGATGAAGGACCATGTAGCTTTAGAACTGAGCAATGAAATTGGCATTTGCAGTGCCGGCATCGGTTCTATCTTGGAAAATGATTATAAGATACCCAAAGAAGAATTAGACAATGCCATTCTTGAAAATTATGGCCTCATACTTGCATACGCTTACATAAAAAACAGTTTAAGCTTGGAAGAAATTGAAGAATGTCTCTCATGCTTCATAGGAGTTAACATAGGTAATGATAAAGAAAAGTTTATGTTTGCAGCTAAAGCACTACAGTTTTATATAAAGCATCTGAATCGTATTGAACAAAACGCAGGAGACTTTATAACAGAATCGATAATTATATATAACCTCTGCAGACCTGGCACCTGGAATGATTTCGGGAACAACATTCCAATAAAGGACACAGATTTTTTCCAGACAACAGAACTATGGAGCAAAGTAAAATATTTTATAGACAATGTCGTGCCAGAACGTATAAACCCGATATTAAAAATAATAGATTAGCACAATCATGACACAACGCCGTATCTAACCACCACATGACACGCCCACATAACATACGAAAGAAAGTCGAAGGATACATCGTATACATACTGCTTTGTGCCGGACTTGCCCTGCTTCTGACACTCATCCCCAAAAAACAGACAAAGACAGACACAAGCCCGCCGCCATCCCCACAGCAGGCCACACGCGTCTACGACAGGCAGTACTACGAGCAGCAGCACGACGAGCGCTGCTACGTCTGCACAGGCTCACGCTCCCGCAAGTACCACATGACACCCACATGCCCCTCAAGCTGCCGCCGCTCAATCATCCGACTCACCGTGGCAGAAGCCATCCGCAAAGGCTACCAGCCCTGCCACACCTGCCACTGACAACAAACACAAAAACAACATAAATTATCCATTCCGTGCAAATTCCGTGCACACCTTTTTTCAACTCCACACAACCACCTCACCCTCAACACATTACAATCAAGCGAAACGCTTCATAATCCGAAGGTCAAGGGTTCAAGTCCCTTTCTCGCTACAAAATTGGAAATCA
>CAMOTI010000166.1 GCA_946625675.1 uncultured Prevotellaceae bacterium
GAGGACATCGTCACAACCGAGGAAATCGACGTGCCGGTGGCTGACGACTACACTTTCACCATGCCGCAGGCGAACGTCACTGTTTCTGCTACATTCGAGAAGGCTTATGCCATCACGATCAACGCTGAGAACGGTACCGTTACTTCCGACCCGGCTGAGCAGGCATTCGAAGCTGACAAGGTTACACTCACCATCACTCCGGCTACTGGCTACGACTTCAAGTCTGTCAGCGCGGTTGACGCTGAGGGCAACACTGTGGCCATCGCCGAGGACAACACATTCACCATGCCGGCAAGCGCCGTCACTGTGACTGCTGAGTTCGAGGAGAAGGTCATCATGCTCGAGACCGACATGACCAGCTCGTTCGCTGCACTGACCAATGCAAGCAACTGGTGTACACCTAACACACAGTTCAACGACGATGGAACACCGAAAGCAGGCACAACGGCAGCAGCTGTTGGTTGGGCAGCTCCTCAGGTGACCACCAACACTGGTGAAACAGTGGCATGCTGCGAATTCTACGATGTAAATGGATGCGCTCAAACTGGCGACATGCTCTATCAGACGGTTAAAGGACTCGCGCCTGGTACATACAAGATTGAGCTTTACGGTGCTGCTGCATTCACTTTCGGACGTGGATTCGGATCGATGGCATTCACGGGCGACCTCAATACGGCCACCAACGATGCATATGCTGAAGGCAACAAGATCACTGAGAACACAGGTGTAAAGCTCACTGCAACTACTTCTGAAGGAACATATGGCGACGAAATCGCTATCTGGTATGCTACAAACTTCAACCCTGACGGACCTGAGACCGTTGTTATCGACGGTGTTGAGGTGGGATCCAACGGAGAGGTGAAACTGGCAATGACCAAGACTTCTCAGTCCACCAACTGGCACATCATCCAGCTCAAGGGTGTGACCGCTACCGTGAACGCAAAGGACGCACTCGCTGCCGCTGTAGCTGCTGCTGAGCAGGCTGCTGAGCAGGACATTCCTCAGGCTGTTAAGGACGAGGTGGCTCAGACCGTTGCCGACAACAACAAGCTCTACGACACAGCTGAAGAGTATCAGGCTGCTATCGACGCTATCAATGCCGCTACAGCTAAGGCCAACAAGTTCGCCGCTGCAAGCGACTACTTCAACAGAATGGCTGAAGTACTCGACAAGACTAACGTTTACACGCAGGAGGCATACGATGCCAACTATGGCACATGGAAGCAGGCTTACGACGAGGGTACACTCGACGAGGCTACCATGGCTACGCTCACTGGCGACAAGGCTTATGTCAGAAATGACTGGGGTGCTGCTCACAACGGCACTGACTACAACCTCGACAACGTCCTCCTCTCTGCATGGACTATCGGTGGCGAGCAGGCTGCTGACTACACCAAGAGCCTCTACATCAACACGTGGAGTACTGAAGGAAACGACGGCTCATTCCCGAACCCGTTCTTCGAGTACTGGACTGGCGACGGCAACTCTCTTGGAGCTACCAACATCCAGGCTACTATGACTGGACTCGAGGCTGGTAAGGCTTACACTGCTACTGTTCTGGCTCGCGTGTACGACACTGGAACCACTCCGGCTGAGGAGGGTATCACACTCACTGTAGGCGACGGCGACGGAATTGACGTGACGAACGGAGAGACCACAGTCGTTGGAAATGCTGCAAACAACTATACTTTCCACATCGGAACATTCACTGCTACTGGTAATGCCGACGATGAGGGTAACCTCAAGATCACATTCAACGTAGGAAACGGAAGCAACGTAAGCTGGTTCTCTTTCAAGGACATGATGGTCGAGGCCGTGCCTGAGGAATATGAAATCGTGGCACAGGCTGAGAACGGTACTGCTGAGACTGACGTCACTACAGCTACTGAAGGCACCACAGTGAACATCACACTCACTCCGGACGAAGGATTTGAGTTTGACGAAATCACTGTCAACACCTTCACATGGTCTACTGATGAGGAGACTGGCGAGAAGGTTATGGATCTCGGCGAAGAGGATATCGCTACCACGGAGACTGAGACCGGATACTCTTTCGTTATGCCGGCTGGAAACGTGACTGTTATCGCTATCTTCAAGGAGAAACCGACCAAGAACGAGCCGGGTGAGTACAAGAACACGCCGCTCACGAAGGATATGCTCAAGGGATGGAACGGCGTTGACGACTATGCAAAGGTCAACAACGAGAATCCTTACTCGGAGAGTATGGACCTTCCTGCAGAAGTAACCGCAGGCAATACCGTTTACGGTACCAGCACTGTGGACTGCTACAGATATGCTGACATCACTGGTGCAACTACCATGCGCATTAATGGTACTCCTGGTGTTCAAGTACGCGTACTTATGAACCGTGCATATCAAGAAGACGGACAAGGTCCGTTGACTGAGAAACAAGTAATCATCGGTGAAGATGGATATGTTGACGTTGACCTCTCTGAATTAGAGTATGTACACGTGAACGCCATCAAGACTGGATGGGGATCTTCTGCAGGTACTATCGAGAGCATCATCCTCAATCCGTTCGACCCGACGGCTTACACTGTGGAGAGCCTCTGCGGATCTTACTACGAAGGTATACCGGTTGAGGTGGACATCGACGCTATCTACCAGCTCATTGGCGCTGTGCCTCCGGGTATCAAGGTAGTGGCTGAATATCCTGACGGAACGCGTGCAGACAACGTACGTGGTGATACCGACGGATGGCGCGACGCTGAAGGCAATGCTATGGGATGGAGTACTGACGCTTACTTCTTCCTCCAGGACGACCCTGAAAATGCAAACATCTTCTTCATGGGTGGATACCCTGGCAACACCGAAGAGCCCGCTGAGTACACTGGAACACTCGTGTTCATCAACACTGCTACTAACGCTGAGCAGAAGGTAACCTTCACGCTCAAGTATGTTCCTGCTCCTCCGATTGAGCGCAACATCGTGGCTACCATCGTCAAGGATGTTGAGTACACTGCTGAAGAAGGTGACTACACGATGAAGACCGTTGAGCTCACTGAGGATGAGATTGCTCAGATCACCAGGACACTCGGCATCGAGACACTGGCTGACGAGTCACTCGAAATCTACGGCTACAATCCATCTGACAGAAGCTTCGTTGCTAACTGGCAGCCATTCGACGGATGGCGTAACGCCGACGGTGACTTCGCAAACTGGACTGGAAACCCGAAATCACCGGTTTCTGTCAAGATTCTCGAAGACGGACTTGCTGTAGCTGATGGTAAGTTCCATACGTACAACATCAACGGTGGTGTCGACGTGGTGAAGACTTACTGGGCATACGCTAACGAGACTGACGCTGTGCTCGTGGAGATCGACGTGAACTTCCCGCAGGGATACAACGTTGACATCGCTGAGACTGCAAACGGTACTGTTGAGGCTGACTACACTAGAGTTGCTGAAGGCAAGACCGTGACGCTCACCGTTACTCCGGATGAAGGCTACAACCTCAAGAGCATCCGTGCGTTCTACACGCAGGAAGACGGAACTGGGGAAACAGGCGCAGGCGTGAAGCTCAGTGGAATGGCTATGGCTGCTGCCACAGACGTTGACCTCGAGCTCACGCAAAATGAAGACGGAACTTACTCATTCACCATGCCGGCTGCTGACGTCAAGGTAGAGGCTACGTTCGACGATCCTACTTCTATCGGTGCTGAAGACAACAGCACAGGCTGGTGGCAGGACTTCTCCGACTTCTACAACCTGACTAAGGGACAGACCGCATTCATCTCCTTCGACAACTACAACGACGGTGGAGACAACTGGCACAACTGGCTCTACGTCACTCAGAAGCCGAACATTGGTAAATACGGTGCTGGTGATGACGAGTTCGGAGCTATCCGTGCTGACAACTACGGATGGGGTTCTTCTTACGATGCTACTACTCTCCAGAACAACTACGATTGGAGTACATTCATGACCGACATGAACAACTCTCACGTCGAGGCTACGCTCGGCATGGACGAGGAGGGCAAGATCGTCATGAACTCTGTTATCACTACTACTGAAGGTAAGACATACAACTACTCTTACACTTCTAAGCCAGTAGATGAGGACGGATTCGAGTTCTTCTACACGGTTGAGAACGCTCACCTGAAGAACTTCAAGGTGACCATCGAGGATGTGCCTGTAGGCATCAACCGCATCAACACGGATGCAAACAGCTTCGCTACCAACCTCGACGAGGCTCTGCGCAACGGTAAGGTATTCGATATCTCCGGACGCAAGGTTAGCACTGTTGTCAACGGTGGAATCTACATCGTAGACGGCAAGAAGCTCATCATCCGCAAGTAACGATCACGAATCTTTTGATTCTATCATAAAGAAGCCCGGCCAACAGCCGGGCTTTTTTTAGCGATATTAAAAATAAAAAAAATAATTTTCAAAAAAAATTTGCATGTAATAAATTTATTACCTATATTTGTAGAAAAACCTAATATGCCAACTATTTTTACAATATTTGGATATCGTTTCTTTTCTATGCAAACGACCTATGCCCATTCACATTCACGTAACAAGGGGTGGTGCTGCGGCAAAATTCAATCTCTTTCCCGTATCATTGGTTTACAATCATGGATTCAAGTCATCAGAACTGAAAATGATTGAATCAATTATAGAAGAAAACGAAGAGAACATAAGCAATCATTGGAATACGTTTTTCAACAATAATAAAAAATAAAGGAGGATAAGACATATGATAAACATAGAACGAGTTTGGACTACAGAGAAAGCTATTTGGATTCGCACAAAAGAAGGGCAGGAATACTGCGAGAAATTCGCCGACTATCCTCGTCTGAAATATGCAGACAAGGCACAACGGGAGAACTTCAAAACGGACGAATTCGGGATTCACTGGCCTGAGCTGGACGAAGACCTCAGCTTTGAGGGGTTTCTTGAAAAGCCTCAAACCACAGAATTATATCGGTTGTTCATGGAACACCCGGAATTGAATGTGTCATCAATTGTCAGGAGAATGGGAATATCCCAAAGTTTGATGGCGCAATACGTCAGCGGAATAAAAAAGATCAGTGATGAACGGCTTCAAATAGTAAAGGAAACCTTTCATCAGATAGGCAGAGAGTTGATTGCTGTCTAAAAAACATCTAATTCTCCCACTCAACGCTCAGAAACAATCTAGAAAGTCTAGAATATCTAGTAAGTCTAGTTCATCTAGAATATCTAGTCCATCTAGAATATCTAGAGCATCTAGAAAATCTAGTCCATCTAGAATATCTAACTTCACTCTAAACTCTAAACCCTCAACTCTAAACTCTCCTCAAACCTCAAATTAATAAATGGCCAGTCCCGCCAGTCCGCAAATAACCAGCAGCAGGATGGGGTTCACCTTATACAGCCTTACCCCAACGAACGCAAAGCAGAAGATGATGATGCTCGTGAGGAACGCGAACCAGCTTTCGCCGGGAGAGCTGAAGTTCTCCGCTGTCATCAGCTGGATGGCAGCAGCGGCTATAAGACCCACGATGACGGGGCGGATGCCGGCAAACACGTTATGTACGTTCTTCGAGTCGCTGTGCTTGATGAGAAAACGGCTGATATAGAGCATCACGAGAAACGGCAGCCACAGCACCGACAGCGAGGCCAGGACAGCACTCAGGATGGCAGCCCACTCCGGATACCCTTCGTTGATAGCCACGGTGTAGCCCGTGTAAGTGGCGCTGTTGATCCCGATTGGCCCGGGCGTCGACTGGCTGATGGCCACGATGTCCGTAAACTCGGCGTTCGTCAGCCAGTGGTTCTTCTTCACGATCTCGTTCTGAAGCAGCGAAATCATGGCATAACCTCCGCCAAAATTAAATATTCCGATCTTGGAGAATGTAAGAAAAATCTTAAGAAAAAGCACTGATATAATTGAAATTTGAAGTTTGAAATTTGAAATTTGAAGTTTGAAATTTAAGCTTTGAGATTTTATTATTGGCTTTGTCCGACCTGTCCGACCCGTCCGACCTGTCTGCCCCGTCCTCCCTTTACTTCTTTAGCCTCCCGTAGACAAACCCGGAGACTGCCGCCACCAGTATAATCCAGATTGGCGACACCCCGAGAAACGCGATAAGCACACACGACACCACGGGTATCCACAGCGTCTGCTTCGTCAGTTTCGCCGATTTGGCCAATGAGAAGCAAGGAGCGGCGATAAGCGCCACCACCGCCGGGCGGATGCCACGGAAAAACTTCTCCACATACACGTTTCCCTTGAACGCCTGGAAGAACATGGCGATAAGCAGGATAATCACGATGGAAGGAAGGGCTGCACCGATGGAGCACACCACCCCGCCCTTCACTCCGTGAAGCTTGTTGCCGATATGCGATGCCATGTTGATGGCAAACACGCCTGGCGAAGCCTGCGACACCGCCATGATGTCCACAAACTCCTCCTTCGACAAGTACCCGCCCTTGTCCACGATTTCGGATTCAAGCAAGGGGACCATTGCATAGCCCCCTCCCAGTGTGAATAATCCAATTTTACTAAATGTCCAAAATAATTTTAACACCTTTCAATCAACAGTCATTTTTAAATTCCTCGAAGCATCAGAATCTAGAATATCTAGAAAATCTAGAGCATCTAGAATATCTAGAATATCTAGAATATCTAGAATGTCTAGAGCATCTAGCCCCCGTCCGCATGGCCCTAAACTCTCTCCTCAATCCACCGTCTTGCGTTCACGAACGCCTCGATCCAAGGCGTCACCTCGTCGTCCTGACGGTCGGCAGGATAGTTGGCCTGCTGCCAAGGGAAGATGGCGCGCTCCAGGTGAGGCATCATAGCCAGGTGGCGCCCATCGCTGCTGACCAGTCCGGCCACGTCGTAGTCGCTGCCGTTAGGGTTGGCGGGATAGCCGTGGTAGTTGTATTTCGCAATGATGTTGTAAGTGTCCTGATCGTCTGGAAGAGAGAAGTTTCCTTCTCCGTGTGCCACCCAGATGCCCAGCTTGCTGCCGCTCAGGCTGCCGAACATCACGCTCTCGTTCTCAGGGATGGCCACTGTCACGAACTCGCTCTCAAACTTGTGCGACACGTTATGCAGCATCTTGGCGTGGTGAGAAGCATCCTTCGTGTTCAGAAGGCCCAGTTCCACCATCAGCTGACAGCCGTTGCAGATACCAAGCGACAGCGTGTCTTCGCGGGCGTAGAATGCGTCGAGTGCGGCCTTGGCCTTAGGGTTGAAGAGGAAGGCGCCGGCCCAGCCCTTTGCGCTGCCCAGCACGTCGCTGTTCGAGAAACCGCCGCAGAACACGATCATGTTGATGTCCTCCAGCGTCTCACGCCCGCTCACCAGGTCGGTCATCATCACGTCTTTCACGTCGAAGCCGGCGAGATAGAGAGAATAAGCCATCTCACGCTCGCCGTTCGTGCCCTTCTCGCGGATGATGGCGGCTTTCACGCCCGTGCGCTCGCGGCGGTCGGCACTGATGCCGTACTGGCTCAGCTTGCCTGTGAAGTCCTTCGGGAAGAGATGCTCTATCGGCTGCTTCTTGTAGTTCTCGAAGCGCTCGTCGGCCATGCCGTTGAAGCTCTGGTTGCGGTCCAGGATGTGCGAGGTCTCATACCACACGTCTCTCATTTCGTCGATGTCGAACGACAGCGCCTTGCCGCCTTTCTTCACTGTGAGCTTGCGGGCCGACACAGGATGGCCGATCTGGAGGAAACCGACTTCGTTCTCCTCCAGGATTTCTTCCACTCGGCTCTGGTTTTCAGCACTCACCTGAATGACGACGCCCGGATTCTCGGCAAAGAGGATTTTCACGAAGTCGTCCTCTGCCATCGCGTTCAGGTCGATGCTCAGGCCGCCGGCAGTGTTGCCGAAGGTCATCTCTAACAGTGTGGTGATGAGTCCGCCGGCGCTGATGTCGTGGCCGGCAAGCAGAAGACCCTCGCCCACCAGTTGCTGGATGGCATTGAAGGCGTCGCGGAAATATTCCGTGTTCTTCACGGTCGGCACGTCGCTGCCAACCTTGCCCAGGGTCTGGGCGAATGCCGAGCCGCCGAGGCGGAGCTGGTCGAACGAGAAGTCAATATGGTAGATGATGGTGGTGTCATCGTTGCGGATGACAGGGCCCACCACTTTACGGATGTCGAACACCTCACCGCCGGAGCTGACGATAACCGTTCCAGGGCTGATGATTTTCGATCCGTCAGGATATTTCTGGGTCATCGACAGCGAGTCTTTTCCCGTCGGCACGTTCACGCCGAGTGCGCAGCAGAAGTCGCTCAGCGCCTTCACGCCGGCATAGAGCCGGGCGTCCTCGCCTTTCTGGGAGCGGCAGGGCCACATCCAGTTGGCTGAGAGCGATATGCTGTCGATGCCTTCTGTCAGCGGGGCCCACACGATGTTGGTGAGGGACTCGGCCACACTCAGCACCGATCCGGCAGCCACGTCGGCCAGCCCGGCCTGAGGGGCGTGGCCGATGGCGGTGGCGATGCCCTTACGGCCACGGTAGTCGAGTGCCACGACGCCGCAGTCCGACAGCGGAAGCTGGATCTCGCCCTGGCACTGCTGGCGGGCCACCTTGCCCGTCACGCTGCGGTCCACCTTGTTTGTAAGCCAGTCCTTGCAGGCCACGGCCTCCAGACTCAGCACGTTGCGAAGGTATTCGTCAACCTTGTCCAGCGTATATACGGCATTCTCATATTTTCGCACGACGGTCACGTCGTTCATGTAGGTCTTCGGGGAGTGGCCGAACATCTGGGCAACGTCCAGGTCGAACGGACGGACGCCGTCGCCCTGCTCGAAGGCGAAATGGGCGTCGCCGGTGGTCTCGCCAACAACGTACAGCGGAGCACGCTCGCGCTCGGCGATCTTACGCACGTGGTCGATATGTTCTTCCTGTATGAGCAGGCCCATGCGCTCCTGGCTCTCGTTGGCGATGATCTCTTTCGACGAGAGGGTCTGGTCGCCGATGGGCAGTTTGGTCATGTCGATCAGTCCGCCGCATTCTTCCACCAGCTCGGAGAGGCAGTTCACGTGCCCGGCAGAACCGTGGTCGTGGATGGACACCACGGGGTTGACTTCCTCTTCGCAGAGTGCACGCACGAGGTTGTTCGCGCGTTTCTGCATCTCGGGGTTGGCGCGCTGAACGGCGTTGAGCTCGATGCCGCTGGAATAGCGGCCGGTGTCCACTGACGAGACGGAGCCGCCGCCGAGGCCGATGCGGTAGTTGTCGCCGCCCACCACCACGATCTTGTTGCCTTTCTCCGGAGTCCCTTTCAGGCAGTCGCGCTTCGTGCCGTAGCCCACGCCGCCGGCAAGCATGATCACCTTGTCGTAGCCGTACTGCTCGCCGTTCTCCTCATGCTCGAAAGTGAGCACGGAACCGGTGATGAGCGGCTGGCCGAACTTGTTGCCGAAGTCGCTCGCACCGTTGCTTGCCTTGATGAGGATTTGCTCAGGACTCTGATAGAGCCATTTGCGCACGGGCAGCAGCTGCTCCCACGACAGGGGGCCTCCCTCGTGGTTGCGGGCGTAGCTGGTCATGTAGACCGCCGTGCCGGCGATGGGCCACGAGCCTACGCCGCCACCCATTCGGTCGCGGATCTCGCCTCCTGTACCAGTGGCAGCTCCGTTGAACGGCTCCACGGTGGTAGGGAAGTTGTGGGTCTCTGCCTTCAGCGAAATGACGGACTCGATGTCGCGCACTTCGAAGTAGTCGGACGTGGAGTGGTCGGCGGGAGCGAACTGCTCCACCACCGGACCTTGGGCGAACGCCACGTTGTCCTTGTAGGCGGATATGATTTGGTTCGGATTCAGCTGAGTCGTCTTCTTGATCATGGCGAACAGCGACGACTCCATCTCCTTGCCATCGATGATGAATGTGCCGCCGAAGATCTTGTGGCGGCAGTGCTCGGAGTTGATCTGGGCGAATCCGAAGACTTCAGAATCCGTGAGTTTGCGGCCCAGCTGGCCCTCCACCTTGTGGAGATACTCGATTTCCTCCGGGCTCAGCGCCAGTCCTTCCTGCTCATTGTATTCCTCCAGATTCTCGATGTGGAGAATGGGGGCAGGCTGGATTTTCACGGTGAACACCTGCTGGTCCAGGCCTTTGTACATACGCTGCAGCATGGGGTCGAACTCAGCATCCTCGCTGTCCACCGGGAAATACTCCTCTATTCGGTCCACGCCATGGATGGCCATGTTCTGAGTGATCTCCACGGCGTTTGTACTCCAAGGAGTGACCATCTCTCGACGGGGGCCGACAAAGAAGCCTGACATATGGTCGGCGTCGAGTAGTTCTGCCTCGCCATAGAGCCATGAGAGCTTCGATTTCTCTTCTTCACTGACCTGATGGTCGATACTGGTCGCAATAATCGTTTTTGAAGGGGTTCTGAAAAAATAAACCATATATTACAAGTTGAGAGTTATTAACCTTCGTTTGTTGGGACTTACTTCATGTATGTCCGCATCATATAAGAGGAGCATTCCAAAATCAGAATTTAAAGAACACCCCGTAATAGAAAACACCGATTTAGCGGGCTGACTTTTCCTCCCCGCTAAATTCATTTGCAAAGTTACGAAAAAAAACACAATAAATAAAGAATCGCGTATGAAGAATGAGCATACCCCCCTATTTTTCCAAAATCACTCTCCCTCGAAGCCCCAAAATCCAGAAATCCAGAAAATCTAGAAAGTCTAGAACATCCAGCCCCCGTCCGCATGGCCAATTCTTCATTTAATACCCGTCCGCATGGCTCTTTCAACTTTCAACTTTAAACTTTCAACTTTGAACTAAAGAACATACTTCTGCCTCTGCCGTGCCGGGTCGAAAAACGCCACTCCCCTCTTGCCCAGGTCGAACGTGGACGTGGTAGGAAGCTTCCCTACGATTATGTCCCAGACCTCGGAAGCAGTTTTTTGGATCCCGTCTATGATAAGGCATGTATGCTCGTCAAAAACGCCCTGTTCGATGTCGCTCTGCAAGTCCGTCAGGTGCTTGGAGTCGTAGTAGCGTACCGTCATGCCGCCGTCGTTGAGTCCCCGTTTGCTGAGTGGCGCCACGAGGTGAGCCTTCGTGATGTTATCGTCCGTGTAGGCCACGACATCCTTGGCATGAAGCCAGCGGACGATGCGGAAAAGCTGCCGGTCGGACTTCGTGCCGGCAAGCTTGTCGAAAGCATAAAACCAGCTCTTGTCCGCCAGAGCGTCCCTGACAAACGCGTAAGCCCAGGGTGACTGCACGTTGAATCCATGGCGGTGCCACCATCGCCGCGGCAGGGAAAGGATATAGCAAAACTTGTTCATTTGCTCTGTTTGTTCTTGGATTTTCCACAAAGTTACAAAAATACCCCGATTTAGGCAAACAGATAACCTTATTTGACCGTTTCAACACATTTTATTAACGATTTAGGCATCGTATGTGGAAAAAATTTGTAATTTTGCAACCCAATCCCATCCCCAAAGTAACTAAAACTTTTCACTATTCACTTTTCACTATTCACTTAAGAAAGATATGATTTACACAAAGACAGGAGACAAAGGCACGACGAGCCTCGTAGGAGGCGAGCGCGTGAGCAAGAACGACCCACGCTTGGAGTCTTACGGAACCGTAGACGAGCTGAACTCACAGTTGGGACTGCTGCTGACCTATCTCGAAACCGAAGAAGACGCAGCCGTCGTAAGCCAGGTGCAGAACGATTTGTTCGTGGTGGGAGGATATCTGGCCACCGACCAGGACCACACACAGCTGAAAGCACAGACCGTGGTGAGCGACGGGATGCTGGAAGCGTTGGAAGAGGCAATCGACGCCATCGAGAACACACTGCCGCCGCTCAGGGCATTCATCCTCCCAGGGGGCACACGCGGTGCCGCAGTATGCCATGTGTGCCGTACCGTGTGCCGCAGAGCAGAGCGAAATATTGTTGCGTTGAACAGTGAACTGGCTGAAAAAGGAAAACACCAAATCGACGCCAATGTGTTGCGATATATCAACCGTCTTTCCGATTTTTTATTCGTTTTGGCACGAAAAATCAATATAATTGCTAATAAAGATGAAATTATTTGGAAAAAGTCTTGCAAATAGAAATATTTTTTCTATTTTTGCGCCAAATTTCATCAGAGGCACTGCCCTCTGCCACTTTTTTATTTATCATTAATTCATTTTAACCAGGCAGTCAGACCACAGTTTTCAATCATAAGACGTGCGGACAAGACTGCTGATAAATCTAAAAAAAGAGAAGCAATATGTATTGGACACTTGAATTAGCCATCTCACTGGAGGATGCTCCATGGCCGGCAACCAAGGAAGAACTGATTGACTATGCCATGCGCTCGGGCGCACCTATGGAGGTCATTGAGAATTTGAATGAAATTGAAGACGAGGGAGACGTTTACGAGTCTATAGAAGAAATATGGCCCGACTACCCATCCAAAGAGGACTTCCTCTTCAATGAGGACGAGTATTAAAACCGCTCACCTAACGGTCTGAATGGCAAAATACCCGCGGGATAAGAAACTCGAGCTTTCTTGTCCCGTTGGTCTTTTTTGAACCCCGTCCGCATCAAATCAGCCCATTCAACCCATCTACAGCATCTAGCCCATCTAGAATCTGTAGTCCATCTAGAATATCTAGTCCATCTAGAAAATCTAGCCCATCTAAAATCTCTAACTTTCCTCTCAACTCTAAACTCTAAACTTTATATAATCATGAACCTTTTCGAACAAATTGGTGAAGACATCAAGGCCGCGATGAAAGCTCGCGACAAAGTGCGGCTCGACACGCTGCGTAACATCAAGAAAGTATTTCTCGAGGCAAAGACTGCCCCGGGAGCAAACGACACCCTGACCGACGCCGATGCGCTGAAGATCATATCCAAGCTCGCAAAGCAGGGAAAGGAGACGGCTGCCACATACACACAGGCTGGACGTCAGGACCTTGCCGACGCTGAGCTCGCGCAGGTGCAGGTAATCGAAGGTTACCTTCCCAAGCAGCTCTCGCAGGAAGAGATTGAAGCCGAGGTGAAGAAGATTATCGCCGAAGTGGGAGCCTCATCCATGAAGGACATGGACAAGGTGATGGGCACAGCCAGCAAGCAGCTCGCCGGAAAAGCCGACGGGCGCCTCATCTCCGACATCGTCAAGAAGCTCCTGGCATAACCTCAAACGTCAACCAACAGAAATCAAAACAACCACCAGACAACCGTTGCGGGCGGGGACCGATTCGTACCCGCCCGCCAACATTCCCGTCTCACCGTCCCTCCAAATCCCCACAGACAGAACGTTCCCCACAGTAGAGACATCCATATATGGCGTCTCCCCTGAAACCACACCGCAGCCCATCAACACTGGGGTTGTGGACGTCCTCGTCCGCACATCAGACCGGCGAAGCACGGTCAAATATACGTCTCCGTCCACAGAAACCGTACCGAAGCCCATCACCGAACCCCATCACCAAACCGCTCCTATTCGTACTCCCGCTTAGGAGCGACGGTCTCAGACCGTTGAAGCACCCACGCTCCTGGCTCGCACCGAACCCCATCTAACCCATCTAGTCCATCTAGCTCATCTAGCCCAGTCCGCATGGCCCTTTAAACTTTAAACTAAATTCGTCTATCTCCTCCCCAAAGTTACTAAAACTTTTCACTATTCACTTTTCACTATTCACTTCCCCTTCCCCCCTCTCTCAACTCTAAACTCTCAACCCACTCCTATGATCATCAACCGTATTCTCAAATGGCTTGTCGGCACCGTGATCGTCATCCTGCTGCTGCTCGTGGCAGGCACGTTCCTGCTCAACACCAATTCCGTACAGCAATGGCTGCTCAAGGAGACATCCAAGGCACTGTCGGAGAAACTGCAGACCAGAGTCAGCGCCGACAGCATCAGCGTCAACCTCTTTATGATGCAGATGAGCCTCTATGGACTCTCGGTCGACGACCGCCAAGGGAGGGAAATGTTCGCGGTCAGACGCTTCGACGCCGATGTCAGCCTCAAGAGCATCCTGCAGTGGAGGGTGGTCATCAACAAGGTCGGGACCGAAGGGCTTCAAGCTAACCTGATTAAAGAGCGGACCGACTCGGCCGCCAACTACCAGTTTGTCGTCGACGCACTTGCAAAGAAGGAGAAGCCGGAAGAGCAGCAGGACAAGGACAAGCCAAAGTCAAAAGTGAAGATCGACTTCCGCCATCTCATCATGAGCGGCACAGACCTCAGCTACTCACAGCCGGCAGGTAAGGCGAAAGCTCATGCCGATTTGCTCGACCTCTACCTGTCGGGGGAAGAGGCGGAAGTCCAGGCGGAGAACGTCAGACTCTCCGCCGACGGCATGACCGTCGGGAAGGAGCGCATCAAGCATGCCGACCTGAGCCTTTCCTTCCAGGGAGAGGCAGCGTGGGAAGACGAGCTCCACGCAGAGGGCAGCATCAAGAGCCTGAACCTCAGATGCCCGGAGAAAAAAATTGACATAAAGGGGCTCAGACTCAAAGCAGAGGCCGACGAGCATACGGCACGGGTCCAGGAGCTGGCACTCTCATTCGGACAGTACGGCATCAGCCTGACAAAGGCTGACGTGGCGATTCCGGGCAGCCAGTCTTGGAAGGACATGAACCAGCTGACCGTCAACGCGGCTGGATTGATTGTGAAAGAACCGAGGACGGACGGTCTTGCACAGGTGGGCAATGTCACGGCCAGCCTCATCCTGGGCAAAAAGCCCGACTTGCGTAAGGCAGAGCTGAGCGGGGTGAAACTGAGGTACGCCACGAAGAAACAGAGCATCAACGCCGCCGCGGATCAAGTCAAGGCAGGACAACTCAAGAATAAGTACACTTTGGCTGTCAGCGGACTGAAATTCAGCAACGACAACCACCGGCCAAGGAAAAACACAGGAAAGCCCAAGAGGGGATGGTTCGATGCCGGACATCTCAATATCTCTGCGCAGATGAACTGGGTCATCGACTTCGCGAAAAACGGGCTGGTCAACGCACAGCTCGTCGATGCCACCGTGAAAGATGCCGTGGCAGGTATCGACATGAAAAAACTGAAGATGAACATGGTGCTGTCAAAGTCCACGGCGCAAATCACCGACTTGTCCTTCAGCCAGATGGCGGGCACGACCGTCAGCGTCGCCTCGGCACAGGTCGTACTGCCCAGCAAAAAGGAGGGACGGCCATTGTCGTTCCAAACCGGTGCTATCAGCGCACAGGTGATCCTTGCCGACATCGCACACCTGTTCGCGCCGGTGCTCAAGGACTTCAAGCTCCCCTTGCGGCTGACGACAACCATGAGCGGAGACCAGAACGCCTTGCATTTCAAAGGCGTCAAGGTCTCGACACTCGACCACGGACTGACCATCTCTGCCGATGGCGACATCACCCACCTGAGGGAGAAGCATAAGCTCGTCGTCCGCTTCCAGGTCGCCCAGATGCTGGCCAAGGTGGGCACGCCCGAGCTCGTCATCAACCAGTTCCAGGTCAAGAAGATGATGATGAACCAGCTGCATAAGCTGGGAGACATAAGATACAGCGGTTCCTTCGAGGTTGTCTACAAGAAAGAGAATTTCCAGGGAAGACTCACCACAAACGCCGGACCCATCGACTTCACCCTCTCCATCGACAACGCAGGCAAATGGGTCAGCGGTAAGGTGAAGACGGAGGCACTCAATATCGGCAAAATCCTGGAGATGGAGAATATCGGGGATGTCAAGGCGAGTGCAGAATTCAAGGTCGACATATCTAAGGAGCGTACGGCCGCCATGCGACGGGAAAAAGGAGGAAAGCTGCCCATAGGCACCGTCAGCGCCAAGGTCGACGAATGTGGCTACAAGCGGATCCACATCCATAACCTCGACATGGAGCTGGAGAGCGACGGAGCTGTGGCTAACGGAGAAATCATCGACCACGGCAGGTTGCTCGACCTCTCATGCCGCTTCTCTTTCACAGACACCGACCAGATGAACAAGATGAAAATCACCAAAGCCGGCATCAAGCTCCATAAGCGGGACGAAAAAGAAAAAGCAGAGCGCAGAAAAGCGAAAGAAGAGCGCAAAAAAGCAACGCAGGAGCAGAAGGAAGAACGCAAAAATCTGAAGCAGGAACAAAAAGCAGAACGAAAGCAAGAACACCAAGAAATCAAGGTAGAAAAGCAGAAACAAAAAGAAGAAATCAAGGCAGAGAAACAAAAGCAAAAAGAAGAAAAGCGAAACCAAAAACAAGAAATCAAGTCCCCCGTCACCCCAGCAGACACCACCACCATCCCCACAAAGAAAAAGAAAAAACTCCTCAACCTCTTTTAGCCCGCCTCCCACCGCAGCCCCTCACCAAACCGTCCCTTACGTACCCACGCTGTAGAGACGTCCATATATGGCGTCTTATCGGTCTCCGACCGTTGAAGCACCAACGCCACTGATACGCACCGGAGCACACCCGCACACTGGGGTTGTGGACATCCTCGTCCGCTTAGGAGCGACGGCTTCCGACCGTTGAAGCACCTCCGCCACTGATACGCACCGGAGCACACCCGCACTGGAGGTTGTGGGGTGGTCTAAAGTAGATGGTTTTAGAAAGATGCCTTAGGATATAAAGTGAAACTCGTTAAAAAATAGAAGCAGACAAATGGGTTCATCTTCCATATTGCTCCCACACCTTTCGTCTTTTCATTTCTAAATGACACAGCACATAAAAATTTCAAGAAAAACAAAAAAAATTCCACCCTGTCCCACGATTTGAGACATCCCCCATTTATATTCGCCACCAAATTTTTGTTTTAAAACAAAGACGATACAAGACTTCGCTCTCTCGAGAGACAATGCAAAAAACTATCAAACAATCATTTGAAAAAATTTTGGTGCTTCAACATTTTTATCTAAATTTGCATATCAGATTGCATTCTGTAAAGAACGGGCTTAGAAAATAATCGTTTGAAAAGCACCTGTTTTTCATAAAAACCTTAAAATGCGACACGAGATGAAGGCAGACAAAGACATAAAAAATGCTCCCGTTAAAGGACGAGAGCAAACCTAATGTTCTCACAACGGAAATTAAATCCTTATTGTGAATTGCTTCAAATTAGTGTTGCAAAGATATACAATTAAAAATTAACCACCAAATAAATCCCCCAAAAAATGAAAAAAATTTTAGGTTTAGACCTTGGAACCACGAGTATCGGATGGGCTTTAGTCAATGAAGCAGAAAGTCCTGAAGAAGAATCTTCAATTATAAAAATCGGTGTCAGGGTGAACCCTTTGACAGTTGACGAAAAAAACAATTTTGAAAAGGGTAAGACAATCACCACAAATGCAGACAGGACTCTCAAAAGAGGTATGAGAAGAAACCTTCAAAGATTCAAACAAAGAAGGTTGAACCTTACTGCATGCCTTATCAGAAACAAATTTATCACTGCTGAAACTATACTCAGTGAAAACGGCAATAAAACTCTTTTCGAAACCCACAGACTTAGAGCAAAGGCAGCCAACGAAGAAATCAGCCTCGAAGAATTTGCAAGAGTGCTTTTGATGATCAACAAAAAACGAGGATACAAAAGCAACAGAAAAGCAAATGATGCAGAAGACGGTCAAGCATTCGATGGAATTTCCGTTGCTGAAATATTATATAACAAAGGTATTACCCCTGGGCAATATTCACTTTCTCTTTTACAAGAAGGAAAGAAGTACACTCCTGAGTTCTATAAGTCCGACATTCAAGACGAATTAAATCAAATATTACTTAAACAGACAGAATTCTACCCGGAGATTCTAACTCCTGACTTCTTGAACTCTTTAGAAGGAAAAGAAAAAGGGGCTGTAAAAAACAGATTTAAGGCGATTGGCATTCTATCAGCCGACATTAAAGGAAAGGAACGTAAACTCCAATCCCTGAAACTGAGGGTACAAGCATTAAAAGAAAAAATCCAAATCGAAGAGGTGGCTTTTATCGTAGAACTTCTTAGTGGAATCATAAATAACTCCAGTAAGCTCTTAGGAAGTATTAGCGACAGAAGCAAGGAACTGTATTTCGGTAAGATGACGATTGGCGAATACTTGATGAAAAAACTGGATGCAGACCCTCATTTCAGCATAAAGAACCATACATTCTTCAGAAAAGACTATGTAGACGAATTTGAGAAAATCTGGGAAACTCAGTCAAAATTCCATCCCGAACTAAATCAGGAACTAAGAAAGAAAATCGCAAAGATCATTTTTTTCCAAAGACCATTGAAAAGTCAAAAAGGACTTATCAGTGTTTGTGAGCTTGAGCACCGAAAAATTGAAACGATGGAGGCTGGCAAAGTAATCTCAAGAATTGTCGGTCCTAAAGTCTGCCCTAAGTCATCACCAATTTATCAGGAATTCAAGATTTGGCAAAAGCTAAATGACATTCGTATCTCAGATAAAAATGAGGGAACAGAATATGAACTCACCATTGAGCAGAAACAAAGACTCGCAGAAGAACTAAGCGTCAAAGAAAAGCTCACAAAATCACAAGTCATCAGAATCTTATTCGGAAAAGACAAGTCAAAAGACATGAACTTTAATGATATTCCGGGTAATACTACTTCTGCACAGCTTTTTAAAGCCTACGAGAACATAATGGAGATGACCGGACATGAGCAAAAATTTGACAAACTCTCAGGTAAGCAAATCATAGATTTTGTGACAAAGGTTTTTCATGCACTCGGATACAACACGTCTATTCTTTCTCTTGGGACTGATGTAAACGGGAAGAATCTGGAAAAAGAACCGTTATATAAAATTTGGCATCTGCTCTACTCTTATGAGGGTGACAATTCCGCTACAGGTAACGATGGGCTTGTAAATAAAATTATGGAGATTTATCAGTTTGACTACATCGACTTAGCTAAAGAAATTGCCAAAATCAACTTCAAGCCAGAATACGGAAGCCTAAGTGCTAAAGCAATCAGCAAGATACTTCCTTTCATGAAAGAAGGGAAAAAATATAGCGATGCTTGTGCTGAGGCAGGATACAACCACTCCGAGAAATCTTTGAACAAAGAGCAAATCGAAAACAAGCAACTTATCGACAAACTTGAATTGCTACAAAAAAACAGCCTAAGAAATCCCGTTGTTGAGAAGATTTTGAACCAGATGATTAATGTGGTTAACTCCGTCATTGAAAACTATGGGAAACCAGATGAAATAAGAGTTGAGATGGCCAGAGAACTAAAAAAAACGGCCAAGGAACGCGAGGAAATGACCTCCTCCATCAATCAATCAAAGCAAGATCACGAGAAATACGCCGAAATCATAAAAAGAGATTTTGGATTCGCATATGTCTCCAGAAATGACATAATGAGATACAAGCTCTACATGGAACTAAAAGACAACGGATTCCACACATTATACTCTGGCACTTACATTCCTTATGACCAGCTCTTTTCAAATTCATTTGATATTGAGCACATCATTCCTAAGGCCAAACTTTATGACGACTCTTTTGCCAACAAGACTCTTGAGGCCAGATCGGTCAACCTGACAAAAAGCGACAAGACAGCATTTGACTTTGTCAAAGAAGTTTATCCAAATAGAATTGATGAATACAAAGCAATTATCGCTGACTTACATAAAAGAGGAGTTATTGGAAAGAGAAAAAGAGATTACTTGTTGATGGAAGAGAAAGACATTCCATCAGATTTTCTCAACAGGGAATTAAACGACACGCGATATATAGCCAAAAAAGCCATTGACATTCTGAGTCAAATCGTGAAAGTTGTTATTCCAACCACTGGGGCCATTACCGACAGACTGAGAGAGGACTGGCAGTTGATTGACATTATGAAGGAATTGAATTTCCATAAATACGAAGCTGCCGGGCTTGTGGAAGTTTTCACAGACCACAATGGGAAACCGATAAAAAAAATCAAGGACTGGACAAAAAGAAATGACCATAGGCATCACGCCATGGACGCATTGACTATCGCTTTTACAAAACACGAATACATTCAGTACTTAAACAACCTGAACGCCAGAAGTGACAAGAGCAGTTCTATTTACGCCATCGAAAAGAAAGAACTTGAACGCAGACCTGACGGAAAGATCGTGTTCAAAGCCCCTATGAAGAACTTCAGACAAGAAGCGAAGAAGCAACTTGAAGCTACCCTCGTTTCGGTCAAGTCCAAAACAAAAGTGACTACTAAGCACAAGAACAAGCCTAAGAAGAAGAATGCACAGGACAGCCCTACTGTTCAATCCGTATTGACACCAAGAGGGCCTCTTCACAACGAGACTGTTTATGGGACAAGAAAACAGTATATGCTTAAGACGGAGAAAGTCGGAGCTTCATTCACAAGGGACAAAATCGCACAAGTTGCAAAGAAAGTCTATCGTGAGGCTCTGCTAACAAGACTCGAAGAGTTCGACGGCGACCCGAAGAAAGCATTCACTGGAAAAAATGCTCTGGAGAAAAAACCAATCTGGCTCGACTCAAATCAAACTTTCCATGTTCCGTCTAAAGTGGAAGTACTTTATATGGAAACAATCTATACGGTCAGAAAGCCTATAAGCAAGGACCTGAAAATCGAGAAAGTATTGGATGCCGGCATTAGAAGAATTTTGCAGGATCGCATAAATGAATACAAAGGGGATGCAGCAAAAGCTTTTGCCAACCTCGATGAGAACCCCATTTGGCTAAACAAAGAGAAAGGTATTGCAATAAAAAGCGTGACAATCAATGCGGGGCTCAAAGATCCAGAACCAATCAGAACCAAAAGAGACAAAGAGGGAAAGCGGATACTGGACAATAACGGAATGCCCATTCCATCCGACTTTGTTCAGACTGCAGGCAATCATCATATAGCCATTTTTGAGGACGAAGATGGAAAGCTTCAGGAGCATGTCGTGTCGTTCTATGAAGCAACAGCAAGGCAGATCCAAGGCCTTCCCGTCGTCGACAAAGACTATAACAAAGAAAATGGATGGAAGTTTCTGTTTACACTCAAACAAAACGAAATGTTCGTATTCCCGTCCGACGACTTTAGTCCGGAAGAGATTAATCTCATGGATCCTGACAACTATGAGGTGATAAGCAAACATCTTTATAGGGTGCAGAAGTTGTCGTCTAAATACTATGTTTTTAGGCATCATTTGGAAACAAACGTGGAAGATATCAACGAATTAAGGAATATGGCATGGATAAGAATCCAAAACGTAGAACCACTGAGGAATATCATCAAGGTTAGAATAAATAACATAGGGCAAATTGTCTGCATTGGAGAGTATTGACTATGATTAAGAAAACGTTATATTTCGGTAATCCGATGTATCTGAGCTTACGCAATGCTCAGTTGCTTTTACGAAAGCCAGACTCGAAAAAAGCCGATGACAGCCCAGATAATCCAAGTAAGGAGTTTGAGAGGACAATCCCCATCGAGGACATTGGAATTGTAGTATTGGACAACCGACAAATTACAATCACAACCGGGGCGATGGATGCACTCCTTGAGAACAACTGTGCCATTATCACCTGCAATGCAAAGAGCATGCCGGTGGGACTTGTGCTGCCCCTGCATGGCAACACGCTACAAAACGAAAGATTCAGGGCACAGATTGACGCTTCCGTTCCACTAAAGAAGCAACTTTGGCAACAGACCATTCGGCAGAAGATTCTGAACCAAGCTTGGGTATTGGAAGAACAAAGCAATGAGACGGCCAAGAACATGAGGGTATGGGCCAACGATGTGAAAAGTGGAGACCCTGACAACCTGGAAGCAAGGGCAGCTGCGTTCTATTGGAAATCGGTATTTAGCCAGCAGACAGACTTCATACGAGGAAGGGAAGAAGATCCGCCTAACAATCTGCTCAACTATGGCTACGCCATCCTGAGAGCTTGTGTGGCAAGGGGACTGGTAACAAGCGGACTTCTGCCCACTTTAGGAATTCACCATCACAACCGGTACAACGCATACTGCCTGGCTGATGACATCATGGAGCCTTATCGGCCCTTTGTCGACCGATTAGTCATCAAAATAATGAATGAAGTCGAGGATGTCAGCATACTCACCGTAGACATCAAAGCTCGGCTACTGACCATTCCAACTCTCGATGTATCCATAAACGGAAAGAAAAGTCCGCTCATGATTGCTGTAGGACTGACGAGTTCATCCCTCAGCAAGTGCTTCTCTGGAGAACTAAGAAAAATATCTTATCCTGAATTCATTTGACCATAGCCGATTATGAACTCTGACATCACGAGATTTAGCGCTTATAGAGTTATGTGGATCTTAGTGTTTTTCGATTTGCCCACCGAGACAAAAAAAGATAAGAAGAACTATGTGGAGTTTCGGAAGAATCTCCTCAAGGACGGATTCAACATGTTTCAGTTTTCAATCTACATTAGGCACTGTGCCAGTAGCGAGAACGCTGACGTACACTTAAAAAAAGTTAAATCTTTCATACCGGAGTTCGGAAAGGTCGGATTGCTATGTATAACTGACAAACAGTTCGCAAGTATTCAATTGTTCAATGGAAAGAAACCTGAAAAGCCCAAGACTGGAGGAATTCAATTAGAGCTCTTCTGATACAAATAAAAATCTCGCTCTTTGAGCGAGATTTTTATTGAATTTAGCACCTTTTTTCTTTTTTCCAAACAATTCAGCAAACAACTATAAATCAACCCATTACAAAGATTGTGCTGTTTATGCTAGTGCAAAGATACTAATTTGAAAGCAAATCACAACCGGCCTGCTTAGCCGCCCTTTTGGTCGCTGCTGTTTATGCTAGTGCAAAGATACTAATTTGAAAGCAAATCACAACCATAACTGCATCGTATGCTTTTAACCGCTCGCTGTTTATGCTAGTGCAAAGATACTAATTTGAAAGCAAATCACAACCTCTTTTGCTGCTTTCAACACGTCGGATTCGCTGTTTATGCTAGTGCAAAGATACTAATTTGAAAGCAAATCACAACCGTGCTACCACCGGTGAAGCAGATCCATTGCTGTTTATGCTAGTGCAAAGATACTAATTTGAAAGCAAATCACAACTCTTAGAAGATTCTGCATCCAATGCAAAAGCTGTTTATGCTAGTGCAAAGATACTAATTTGAAAGCAAATCACAACTTTCCTCCTGGACGTCATGGAGAGAGTCTGCTGTTTATGCTAG
>CAMOTI010000167.1 GCA_946625675.1 uncultured Prevotellaceae bacterium
TCCGTAGTGGTTCGAGATGTAGTTCAGTATTGAGAAGTAGATGATGAACAGTTCCTCGTCGAAGTTGACTTGCTTTTTCTTGTTGACGGGCCGCAGATAGACAGGCACTCCATCCTGCACGATGGCTTGCGAGTGGGCGATGGTGCGCCTCCAGTTTATTTTGTTATAGCCTGAGTGAATGCTCTTTAGCACAAACAGAACGTAGTCCTGGTTTTCACGGTTGAAACGTATCAGTTCCAGAATGATGTCCAGCAGCGTATCGCTCAGCCGTTGCCGTCGGTTACCTATCTGTGCGATGTTACGTTCCAACAGGATGTTTTGGTCAGGGTGAGCCTCACGGTAAATCATCAGCGCGCGGTACACCCAAACTGCCAGTTCACATACAAAACCACGCTGTGCAGCATTCATCTTGCCGTCCTTGTCGCTCACGCAGATGATGTCCTCGGGCTTCTCGCCAAACACCCTGTCGTCGCCTACGCCCTCCGTTTCCTTTTCCTCCAGCACCACTTTGGGCAGGAAGAAGATGTAGTCATTCAACATGGGAGAATAGACATGACCGACATAGTTGTAGCATACGAAACCGTCGCTCGGGCGCCGGTGATACTCTATCAGTCCGTCCGTCACCTGCTCACGTTCCAGCACGGCAGGATCATAGTAATATCCTTCTATCAGGACCTTCATTCTTAATCAGGCTTGGTTTTCTATTTTGATATTCCATCCGGCATTGTTCACGGCATCCATAAACTTGCCTATGTTCCCTATGCCAAACTGTGTCGAAAGGTATATCTTCTCGCCATTAGAGAGTTCAAACTCCGTTGCTCTCTTGTTGTTGTCGGTGGAGTCTTTGGTGCGATCATTGAAATCCGCTTCAGTCTCTACCAGATGTTGCACATAGTCCTTCAGCCCCAATCCGTTCCATGCCTGTGCTATTGTCTGTGCGTCTGCATCTGGGTGATCCTCAATGTATAGCCTGAATGCCTCACGAGTCATTTGGGCTTTGTTCAGGTTGTCTGTGCCGTTCACACGGTATCTCGACTTGTCCCGCTGACGCTTTGTGTTGGGGGTGGTGTAGGATACCGCCGTCGTGCCATCGTCGGAGGTCTCAAAAGGATATACCTCCAAGTCTTGTAGGAATTTGATGACCATGTTGGTATCAACTGTTCCGTCGTGGTGGAAGAACTTACGGAAAGCCAGCAGTTCTCCATCGTTGTCTTTGAATGCTTTGTGGTTTGTCTCGTTGTCCTTGAAGACATCGTTCCACAGATAGAATATGACCTTGCTAACGAATGTCTCTACGGAGATTCTGCCGTCTTTGGCTTTTGCAAAGAAATAACCTAATTTCTTGTCTTCCGAGTGGGTGGTTCTCTCTATGATATCGTTGATTGCTTCCAAGAAACTCCACCAGTCGTATTGGTCGTTATCAATCTCAATGACGTAGTTTTTCTTTGCATCAGCAATAGGCATATACACCCAGTCCCAACGACGCTTAAAGGCAGAGTCGATGGGAAACAAGCTTTGGTCGCTGGTGTTCATCGTGGCCCAAATGTAGAGATTGTTCGGCAAGAGCAACACTTCTCCGCTGAGCACTTCCTTCACGATGTCCCTATCATCAAAGAGAGCATTGATGCTTTCAGCATTTTCTATCTCCACTTCCTCAAACAACCGCTTCAACTGCTTCTGCATGTCTGCGTCGGTCTTGATGGGATAGTCTGAATAGCCAAAATCGTTGCGGTCAAGCAACTGGAACAAGTCACCGAAGATTTGAGCACAGTTGCCACGGTTGATTTCCTCTATCACCAAGAATTGCTTCTTTGGTACATCCCCTTTGGCTTCGGCCACTTTCTTCCAAGCAGTGATGTAGGCTTGTAGGAAAGCCTGACAAACAAACTCGTAACTGATGCGCTTTTCTTCTCTTCCTGTTTCTACAGCCTTGTCTCCGATGATGGCAAGCACGGGAGCAAACTCTGTTGTCGGTTTGTAAGTTCCGACAAACGTGGAATAGTCCGTGTCAGGATGGAAGGTCGTTCGTATCACATCCTCACCCTTCGTCTGCTCTTTGATAATATGTGACTTACCTGTACCAGGAGCCCCGTAAAAGATTTGCTGGAGGGACTGTTCGATATTGCTATTGTGAGATGCATTTGTTGGGTCTTTTTCTATCTTTGAAAAATAAACGGCAGCTGGATTTACTTGTATTTCCCCTTTCTTATAAAAACATAGATAGTAAGAATGGCTTGTGCCATCTATTCTGCTTTCAAGGCATACAATGTCTCCCTCTTGTACGTTATGGCTTTTAAATAATGGGCCTAAGCTAGGGATCCTCTTCTCTTGGTTTGAGTTCTTAAAATACACGAACCGAAGAGGTGTTGACTTTTCTCCTCCGATTGTAATATCTTGGGCTGTGAAATTAACTTCCATAACAGACCCATTCTGAACTGCGGAATCGCCAAAAAAAGATTTATAATCGAAATTATTTGGCAGACGAACATACACTTCATGTGTTCCTGTCTTTCCTACTTCCGCAGGAGTTAACTCTTTGTAAAAAAAGATGGATTTTCTCATATGTATTTCTTTATTATGTTTGCAATTTGTTTAGCCATCAAAACTGGTACGGCATTTCCGATTTGCATATATGTTTTCAAATATGCACCAAGGAAGAGGTAGTCATCTGGAAATGATTGTACTCTTGCTGCCTCACGTGGAGTTATGCTCCTTATTTGATAAGGATGTATATGAGAAAGACAGTCCATTTTTAAGTGGGCTGTTATGGTTCTACAAGGTCTATCAGCATACAACTTAAAATACTTGTCCTTAAAGATTCCATTTCTCCTTGAATAGGGCATTATATCTGCTATCTTTGGATTGGTTGCATCTTCACCTTGTCCGAGACGTTTGAAAATCTCGTAATTCACGTCGCTACAATAACGAGCCTTATGATTAAAGGTATATGATAATGAGCGACCTGAATTTATGCTTGCTAGATAAGAATTCCCACAACTGTCATAATTATTGACGCCTATCTTCATGCCCGTTTTTTCATCATCAACCTCTGTCATACCTTTTACACGAGGTGCATCTAAAGGCTGGATATATTCTAATGCGGATTGAAGGTTATAATGCGGATTCCCTTCACATGCTTTTTCTATTTCATGGAAAAGAACTTCGGGCGTAACATGTTTGGAATAAGCAATATCATTCCGAACGGCAAGATAAATAAGCCGTTCTCTGCTTTGTGCCACCCCGAAGTTCACTGCATTGAGCAAACGGTATGATACATCGTAAGTATATACCTTTCCGTTCTTCTTAATCCGTATCGACTTGTAGTCTTCAACAACTTGTCCTGCAACAGAGAGCATTCCTTTTACATTCTCCATCAAAACGAATTTCGGGCATATTTTTTTGATGGCTTCAATATAATATTTGTACAACTCGTTGCGGGGGTCATCAATTATACGACGTTGATTTGCGCTACTGAAGCTCTGACAAGGAGGGCCACCAACTACGATGTCTATATCTTCATGAATATAATCGCCTATATTAGAAACTATCTTTCGTATATCTTCCTTCAACACACTTGCAGATGGCAGTTCTGGATGGTTGAAACGATATGTTCTAACACATACATCCTCAAAATCATTGGCAAAGCAAACCCTATAACCGGCTTGACTAAATCCACAACTTAACCCACCTGCTCCTGCAAAGAAATCTACCATCTTGGGCTTATTGGTAGCCGCTTCTCTTTTTTGTATTTCTTTTCTTTTTTTGTTGTTGAGCTTGTCCAGTTCAGAGCCGAAAAGATTCTTATGAGAAAGGAATAATTCAATTGCAGAAATGAATCGAGGGTAATAGTTTCCGAGAACTCTACTTAATAATTCCAAATCTTCGTCATTCTCGATAATACCCATATCCTTCATTTCTATTACAGAATTAGAAGAAGGAGACTTTATTGTATCTACAATAAGGTGCTCTCGTTTGGCAATTACCTCCACCAAACGTATATATATCAGAATTTTTTCTAAAAATTCATCCTTGCTTGTTAACTGTGTAACTTTTTCGAATATCATAATGTTATATCATCCAGATTCTTTCTTATAGACTTTGCCAACGCTTCTGCAAATAGAGGTGGTACGGCATTGCCTATTTGTTTATACTTTTCCCCACGTGAACCCTTGAACTCAAAGTCATCTGGAAAAGACTGAATTCTTGCAGCTTCACGTACAGTAAATGTGCGTCTTTGCTCTTCATCTGGATGAATAAATTGGAAGCCATCCTTATGAATATGAGCCAGAATGGTTTTGGAAGGTAAGTCCCACCACTGAACTACATAACTATTATCAAATACTCTTGCATGCTCGTGCTCGTATTGTGGCATTTCTCTTCGCAATTGGCCAAAAGACCAGTGATTATGTATCATCACTTGGAAGCGTTCTCTATCCAAGTCATTGTGTTTGCGTGCAATATGATCCATCAATGGATATATGCCCTGCTTACCAATCCTTTTAAGGAACTCATTATTGCAGGGATAATCAAATGCTTCAGCTGATGCATCATGCCCTGGCTCAACGGGTGGTAAGTCACCAATGGCTTGCCTTACATCTACAAAACGCTTTTTCCCTTTCTTCTCATTGCTTGGAGTTTCGGGGTTCCAATGCGTTTTTATAATACTTTTGTATAGATCTTCCGCACTTTTGTCAATATCTTTGCGTACGCCGATGATAATGACCCTTTTACGAAGCTGAGGTACACCATAATCAGCAGTATTGTGTACTAAGACTTCTGGGGTTCCTATTACCTTGTATTTGTTTCCCAAGGCTTTTAATACCTTTGGGAATATAGGGGCGTTCTTGACTTGTGCAGAAAGAAGTCCCGTCACATTCTCAAAGACAAAGAATTTAGGAGAATAGTATTCCAGGATCTTTACATAACTTTCAAATAGATAATTACGTGGGTCTGAAGCCATTTTTTTCCCGTCACGAACTCTTCCTGCTGTAGAGTATGCTTGACATGGAGGCCCCCCAATTATTATGTCAACGGTCCTTCCTTTTACTGCATTATCTATTCTTTCCAGTATATCGTCAGAAGTTATGTCATTCTCAATAACTTCTTTGTCGTAGTCTTTATACCCATAGTATTTCATTCTTGTCCGCAGAGTCTCACATGCCCAATGGTCTATCTCCACATGGGCAAGAGCTTTGAATCCTTGGCGATAGAAGCCCTCCGAAAGACCTCCACAGCCAGCAAACAAATCAATGAATGTATATTTCCTTTTTGCCATGTTTAATCCGTCTTTTGTTTAAACCCTTCTTTAAGTATGTTAAGGAAGATTTCGTTATGGGCTTTCGCGTCTTTTATAAAAGCATCAATAGAAAGAATATAAGTACCTACTGTATATTTTGTATCATCTTCGAGTGATTTTTTCCAAGAATTCTCTCTATAATACAAATAATCTTTAGAGAACAAGGGAGTATACTCTCTATTCTCCAAGGATAGTCTGAAATCATCGTTAAACTCTACTATCCCATAAAACCACATACGTTGAATTTTATTAGGGTAATAGTTCAGTAACTTTATTGCTCGCCGCTGCAATTGACTTTCCACTTCCTCCGTTTTTGCAAGAGTTATACCTCTTTTCTTCAATTCAATAATCACCACATCTACGGATCTGTCTTCAGCTTTGTCTGGATTATCTGAGAATATGATTGCTATGTCAGGTCTTCCATCGTCTTCAATATCGTTAGCTTTTTTTGTAATCTCATCAAGAACTTCAGTCATTGTTCTTTCGCTCATAGCTGTAGTATATGTCATGTATTTATTGTCCAATAACCAGAGGTTATGGGTATAAATACTATCCATGTTTCCATCCTTTAAGACAGACCGTTTCGGTAGTATTAAATTATGTAAATCAGCTTCAGAATCTGCCGCTGTATATTGTTCTACTTTAGCAATGATTTTCTCACGGTATAGAATGTACTGAGCCAAAGTCCTAGATGAAACATCTAATGCCTTATCATATTTTTCGTCATCTAAAGATTGAGCCTCTAAAATTGTTTTCTGATCGCGCATGAAAAGTTTCTGTGCGTCCTCTACTGATTTTGCTTTTGATATTATACCAACTTCATCTTTATTGAAATATCCCAAAAGATGTGGATATGTCTTATCCAAGGACTCTTTCGTTCTATTATTCTTTTCTTTCACAGAAGGCAGCTGGTTTTCTATAACTTCAGCAATTTTTTTTCTAAACAATATCTTCAATGGCTTCAAAACAGAGTCGCTCAAAGTCAGATTTTGACGTGAAGGATCTATTTTCCCATTTAAAATTGAGGATCGTAATAAAAAGATAAAATTATAACCATAAGGAGGCAGGTTTTCTAGCGATATAATATCGTCAACAACTTTTGTACGATTGTCTACACAAAATGCAGTCATAAGGAATGTTGCAGAGAAATTTTCGGTTTTCTGAATCGCATAATCCAAATACGAGTCTGCAAACATGTCTATTGTTTCTGTGCCAATCTTGACTGTACTCATGTCTGGAATATCATTGCTTGTGATAGTTGTCTCAAATGTTCCGACGGTAATTTTTCCTCTATGAGGGACATCTATCTTTATCTTAATCTGAAAATCGTTTCCCTTGCTCTTTAATATATAAAGTCTAGGATAGAATTCTTTTAAGATCTCTTGCCTTAACCTCTCTGGCATTATATCGGAATAACTACTTAACCTTTGCATGGAACACTCTGTGAAAACAAGCTTTGTTTCTTGCCTTGCATCAGAAACCTGGGATAGCGACATATCCGTATTGTTCTCATCAAAACTATCATTAAATGTAAACGTGCGGAGTTGACCATCATAGAGACTGCGAACTTCTACTTTGTTGAAGTAACTTAAGTAAACTAACCTGCCAACACCCTGGTGTGTGTTTTCTTCAACCTTCAGTAGCTCACAAAACTTGTTATATCTATAATCAGTAAAGCCTTCGCCATTATCAACAATCTCAATTCTAAGTGTTTCTTGCTTATCAAAAGAGTCAATAAAAATATTGATGTCTATTTGATTAGCATTAGCATCAAGAGAATTTGCAACAGCTTCTTTGAACACTTGTATTAATGAAGGGTTCTGAAAGAATAGCCTGACTGCTTGTTTTGTATTTACTCGCATGATATAATAACATTTATTGGTTACAAAATCTTTCCCTCAGCATCGAACTCCACTTCCAGCAGGTCTTTGATGTCAACTTGAAGCAGGCGGGAAATCTCCACGAATTGTGCCATAGAGGGCTGTATCTTGTTGGTTTTCCAGCGGGAGACGGTCATATCGGTGACACCCATCTGTTCGGCAAGCCATCGGTTGGTAATCTGCTTGTCGGCCAATACCACTCTAATTCTGTTCAGACAATCGTATTTCGTCATCTATTCTTTTTTTTATCTATTTACATGTGCAAAGATAAACATAATTTGTTAAATTACCTAATTTGATGTTGAATTATATCTAATTTTTAGCACTTTTTGATTTCGGTCTTCTTGTTTTGCTGCCAACCTCAACAAAACAATCCTTCAACTCCTTTATTCCTTAGATATTCTATTTTTTGAAAAGTACCGTATAACCGGTTGGAAAGTGGTAAATAATGCAGATTTCCACGGCTTATAGCGCTTTTTTTGTGCTAAGTAAACGTATAATAATAAGTTGCCTCACCTCTCAAATCGTCAAAGAGTATAATGTTGTTGACGTTAATATAATAACAGAGTATTCAAAATAAATTCCAAGACATTTTTAGGCCTATTCCACATTTTCCCGCCCACGCTCCCGGTGTCGGGTGTCCATTGCGTCTCCGTCTCCTTTGCCCCCATGGGGCTCCAGACTGGCATCCACCTCTTTCAGCCCCGCCTACGTTCCCGGTGTTGAGTGGATTCCGCCCCATCCAGCAAAGTGCTGTTTCGTATGCTGCGTTGCCAACACCGCCCCCATATTCCCCTATGAGGAAAAGAGTTTCTTACGGTATTCCGATGGCGACATACCCATCGCCTTGGAGAACATACGTGAGAAATAGAGCGCGTCCTCGATGCCGAGTTTGTAGCAGATTTGGTTGATATGCAGGTCGGTCTTACGCATCATGGTGCATGCCAGCTTGATTTTCATGTTGTTGAAATAGGCAAGGGGGCTCACCCCGGTTTGCTGCTTGAAAAGCGCGGAGAAACGTGTGGATGAGTAGCCGACATACTGTAAGATGTCCTGCAACGTGATTTTACGCTCGATGTTCTCCTTCATGAAGTGGATGGCAGCCTCGACCACGTTGATGGACGTGGCAGCATTGCTTTCCGTCTTGTCTTCGTGTTGCTCGTGGTGCGACACCTTCCTGTACTGGCGCAGGTAGCGCAGGGAGGCGAGGTAGTAGTGGAGGAGGCTGGTTGCGAATCGCAGGTCCTCGATTCCGTCTCCGTTGTGGAGTGTGGACAGGATCTCCTCGAAGATGTTGTTCCGGTTGTGGATGTTGGAGTTGATGGTGACCCGGACGTCCTGGGGCTTGTCGGCGCCGTCGGCATAGATGGATGAGTGGTCGCCCTGGAAGTGTACCCAGTAGATGGTCCACTGGTCGCCTTCCGTTGCGCCGTACTCGTGTGGGATGCCGGCTGGGAGGATGAAGTACTGGTTGGCGTGTACCTTGTAAGTCATGCCGTTCAGCCGGTAGAATCCGCTTCCGTCTACGCAGTAGATAAGGACGTACTGTTCGATCCCCTCTGTCCGTATGCGGTGGTGGTGTTCAGCCTTTGGGTAGTAGCCGATGTCGGTAATGTAAAGGCTACGGACCAGCGGGTCTTTTCGCTCTATCTCTATGTACATAGGCGGGAGCACGATAGAGCGCTCACCTTGAAAGCCATCTTTGCGTTTTATCATGATTGGGGTTGGTAAGTGACAAGATTCTACGAAGTGAATAGTATGGTAACTTTTGCAAGTTGAATTCCAATAAGTTTTTGGGGTATGAAGACGCCCTGCAGGGCGTCTCTACTGCAAATATATACATTTTTTTTGTTACATGATATCCATTGGGAAAAAAATCCATGTTTTTGTCTAAAATTTCCATAGCAGAATATCAAAAAACATCGTAATTTTGCACTGCAAAATATCCCAATAAATCATTCCACGTACAACCTATAGGAGGGGAAAACTCCGTTTTCCCGCGCACCCACGCCCCTGATCCGTACTCCCCAAAAATATCCAAAATAATAAAATACCCAAATAAATCGTAAATAGTAAATAGTAAAATAGTAAATTCCCCCATGTTTACCAAATCATTCATTTATTTCATCTGCCTTGTATCGGCGATGGGTGGCCTCCTCTTCGGCTACGACTGGGTAGTGATAGGCGGTGCAAAACCGTTCTATGAGCTCTATTTCGGCATCACAGACTCCCCGTTGATGCAGGGTGTGGCGATGACGACTGCACTCATTGGCTGTCTTGTGGGAGCGATGGTGGCAGGCGGTGCAGCCGACCGTTACGGACGTAAGCCCTTGCTGATGCTGTCTGCCGTTTTATTCACAATCTCTGCCATCGCCACGGGCTTGTTCAACGATTTCACGATGTTCAATATCGCACGCTTCATCGGCGGTGTCGGCATCGGAGTGGCTTCTGCACTGGCACCGATGTATATCGCTGAGGTGAGCCCTTCCGATATACGAGGGCGTATGGTCAGCCTGAACCAGATGACAATCGTACTCGGCATTCTCTCCGCACAGGTGGTGAATATGTTGCTGGCGCGCGACACGACTGTGGCTGAGTCGCAGGCATGGAATGTGGAGTGGGGATGGCGTTGGATGTTCTGGGCTGAGACCCTTCCGGCAGCCTTGTTCCTCGTGATGAGTTTCTTTATTCCAGAGAGCCCTGTCTTCCAGCAGCTGAAAGCATCTTCCAAGACTGAGAGGAAAGAGAAGACCGGCCTTCGGGAGCTGTTCAAGAAGAAATATGGAAGAGTGCTGCTCCTGGGTTTGGTGATTGCCGTGTTCCAGCAGTGGTGTGGCACGAACGTGATTTTCAATTATGCACAGGAGATTTTCGTGGCTGCTGGCTTTGATGTCGACGGCATGTTTATCAATATCGTCATCACCGGCATTGCCAATGTGGTGTTCACCTTCGTCGCGCTCTATACGATAGAGAAGTGGGGCCGACGGACGCTGATGCTGATTGGTGCCGGAGGACTGGGGCTGATTTACCTCACCTTGGGCACCTGCTATTTCGTCGGTATAGAAGGCTTTGGCATGGTGGCGTTGGTAGTTGCTGCCATCTCGGTATATGCGATGACGCTGGGCCCTGTGACCTGGACATTGCTGGCGGAGATCTTCCCGCACCGAGTGCGTGGAATCGCCATGGCCACTTGCACGTTCGCCCTGTGGGTAGGATGTTGCACGCTGACATTCTCTTTCCCCTCGATGAACGCGGCACTCGGCAGCAGCGGCACATTCTGGATCTACTCAGCCATCTGCTGCTGTGCCTTCATCTACCTCCTCCGTAATTGCCCAGAAACCAAAGGAAAGAGCCTTGAAGAACTGGAAAAAGAACTAACATAGTAATTTGAACTTTGAAATTTGAACTTTGAAATTTGAACTTTTTCCGACCCGTCCGACCCGTCCGACTTGTCCGACTCGTCCGACCCGTCCGAAAAAAAAACTCTAAACTTTAAACTAAATATGGTAAAAGCCTGGCGAGAAATCGTGACAATACCGACTTATGAAGTCGGCAAACCTGAGAAAAGCCCGATGTTTCTGGAGAAACGCGTCTATCAAGGATCAAGTGGGGTGGTGTATCCATACCCTGTGATAGAGACAATGAGCGACAAGAAGACTGACAAAGAATATCTGGCCGTATGGCTGGAGAACGAGTATATCAAGGTGATGGTGCTGCCGGAGTTGGGTGGCCGTGTGCAGATGGCCTACGACAAGCTGAAACAGCGCCATTTCGTGTATTACAACCATGTGGTGAAACCCGCTTTGGTGGGCCTGCTGGGTCCTTGGATCAGCGGCGGCATCGAGTTCAACTGGCCACAGCACCACCGTCCGACCACCTTCATGCCCGTCGACACCTGCATTGAGGAGAACGAAGACGGAAGCGTGTCGGTCTGGGTGAGCGAGGTGGAGAAGATGTTCCACCAGAAGGGGATGGCTGGATTCACGCTAAGGCCCGGCTGCGCCTATTTGGAAATCAAGGGGGTGGTCTACAACCGCACGGATGTGCCGCAGACGTTCCTGTGGTGGGCTAATCCGGCTGTGGAGGTGAACGACTACTACCAGAGTGTGTTCCCGCCTGACATCAACGCCGTTTTCGACCATGGAAAACGGGCCGTCTCTTCTTTCCCAATCGCCACCGGAACTTATTACAAGATGGACTATTCCGCTGGGGTCGACATCTCCAACTACCGCAACATACCTGTACCTACCTCATATATGGGAGTGAATTCCCGATTCAACTTCGAGGGGGGATACGAGAACGACACGAAGGCGGGCATGCTGCACGTGGCAAGCCACCATTACTCTCCCGGCAAGAAGCAGTGGACATGGGGCAACGGCGACTTCGGAAAGGCATGGGACCGCAACCTCACCGATGAGGCCACTCCGGAGGAGGCCGACCGCTGGCATATCGACCGACAGGGATTCCGGCCCTATATCGAGCTGATGGCGGGTGTATATACGGAGAACCAGCCTGACTTCACGTGGCTGATGCCTTATGAGGAGAAGCGGTTCACTCAGTATTTCATGCCTTACCGGGAGCTGGGTGTGGTGAAAGAGGCGTCGAAGGACCTTATCCTGAACATCGACCCGGCGGAAGATGGAAAAGTGCAGTTCAAGGTGTTCGCCACCTCCAGCCAGCTGGTTCATGTCGTCTTGAGGAACGACGACGGGCGGGTATATTATGAGGACGAGGTGACCATCACGCCGGAGGAACTGCTGACCAAGTGTGTCGATGTGGAAGGTGCTCCGTTCGGCTGTCTGACGCTCGAGCTTCGCAAGCGATTCGCTTATGGTGAGCGGACAGTGCTGGCTTGGCATGCCGAGCCGGACGAGATACGCCCGATTCCCGACAGCGCAGAGGCTGCCCTCCTTCCTCATCAGATCAAGACAAACGAACAGCTATACCTGACCGGCCTGCATCTCGAGCAATACCGTCATGCCACGTGGCTTCCCACCGACTACTATGAGGAGGCGCTTCGCCGTGATCCCGACGATATCAGATGCCTGAACGCCATGGGACTGTGGTACATCCGAAAGGGGCGGTTTGCTTTTGCCGAGGAGTACTTGCGCAAGGCTGTCCGGCTGAGCCAGAAGCGCAACCCGAACCCTTATGACGGTGAGCCGATTTACAACCTGGGGCTGGCGTTGAAATATCAGGGTAAGTTCGACGAGGCCTACGAGCGGTTCTGGAAAGCTTCCTGGAACAAGGGCTGGGCTGATGCCGCCTATTTCGAGGCTGCCAAGATCAGCACTGCACAGGGCCGCTACGAGGATGCACTCGACGAGATTGACCGCTGTCTTTACAACAACTGGCACAACCACAAGGCACGGGCGCTGAAGGCGGCCCTCCTGCGAAAGACTGGCCGTAAAGACGAGGCGTTGGCACTGATTGTGGAGTCGCTGCGGTTCGACCGATTCAACTATGGCTGCCGCTACGAGCAATACCTGCTCACGGGCGAGGAGAAGCTGTTGGCTGAGCTGACGCTGATGATGCGCAACAGCAGCCAGAACTACGACGAGCTGGCACTGGATTATGCCGCTGCAGGACTGAAGGAGGAGGCGTCTGACATTTGGTGCTTCGCCATCAGCAAGGGGGCGGTCAGCCCGATGACATATTATTACCTGGGACGTTATGACGAGGCTGAGAAGGCCTGTCCTGACTATTGCTTCCCCAACCGGCCGGAGGATATCCTGGCGCTGGAGAAGGCGAAGGAGCTGAATCCGGAAGGGGCGAAAGCGCCTTACTATCTCGGCTGCCTCTACTATGCAGCGCGTCAGTACGACCTCGCCGTACAGAATTGGGAGCTCTCCGCAGAGAAAGACCCTAAGTTCCCGATGGTGTGGCGCAACCTCGCTCTTGCACGCTTCAACAAGCAGGACCGACAGGAGGAGGCTTTGGAGTATATGGAGAAGGCGTTCGACCTCGACGAGGGCGATGCCCGGATGCTGATGGAGCTGGACCAGCTTCACAAGCGTATGCAGCGTCCGCATGAGCAGCGTCTGCAGTTCCTGCAGCTCTATCCGGAGCTGATACAGCGTCGCGACGACCTGGTGCTGGAGGAGATCACCCTGCTCAACCAGCTGGGACGCTACGAGGAGGCGATGGAGAAGCTTGACGCCCACCGCTTCCATCCTTGGGAAGGCGGAGAAGGAAAAGTGTCGACGCAGTATCAGATTTGCCGTGTGGCGTTGGCGAAGCGTTGTCTGGATCATCCGGAGGACAAGACCTTGGTGAAGCGTGCCGTCAAGCTGCTGAGTGAGTGTCTCGACTATCCGTCCCATCTCGGAGAAGGAAAGCTCTTTGGCGCTCAGGAGAACGACTTTTATTACTATCTGGGTGTGGCTTACGAGGCGCTGGGTGATGAGCAGGAGGCACGCCGTTGCTGGGAGGCGGCGACGAAAGGGCCTCAGGAGCCTGCTGCAGCCATGTACTACAACGACGCTAAGCCCGACAAGATCTTCTACCAGGGCATGGCGCTCCTCAAGCTCGGCAGGCAGGATGAGGCGCACGGCCGCTTCTACAAATTAATAAACTACGGGAAGCAGCACCTCTTCGAGAAGCAGGTGATGGACTATTTCGCTGTGTCGCTCCCCGACCTCCTCATCTGGGAGGACTCACTCGACAAGAAGAACCAGATCCACTGCAACTATATGCTTGCCCTCGGCTATTACGGCATGGGAGACAAGGCGCATGCCCTCCGCTACCTACATGCGGCCGAGCAGTTGGACATCAACCAGCAATTCGCTTTTGGATTTTGATATCTCAGCCCTCCGTATAGCACTGGCTTGCCTATGCGGGGGGGCTTATTTGATTTCCTCGAGTTGTCCGGTCTCGGAGTCGATGATGAATCCTCTGACAGTGATGTCGGCTGGGACGAGGGGGTGGGTCTTGATGGTGTGTACGGTCTTCCGGACGGACTCCGGCGTGTCCTTGAATCCTTCGAGCCATTGGTTGAGGTCGATGCCGCACTTGCGGATGGTGTCGAGGGTGTGGTCGGTGATGCCGCGGCTGATCATCTCATGATGGAAATGGTCGTAGCTCATGTGGCAGGCGCCGCAGTGGCTGTGTGCCACGACCATGATCTCCTCAACTCCCAGCTCGTAGATGGCGACGATGAGGCTGCGCATGGCGGAGTCGAAGGCGGAGATGACGAGTCCTCCCGCATTCTTGATGATTTTGGCGTCTCCGTTCTTCAGTCCGAGGGCGGCCGGCAGCAGTTCCGTAAGCCGTGTGTCCATGCACGAGAGGACGGCGAGCTTCTTGTCCGGGTATTTGTCGGTGAGGTATTTCTCGTAGGCTTTCTCAGCCACAAACTGCTTGTTGAATTCAATTATCTGGTCAATCATGATTTTCAAGGATTTATGTTATGGTTCAAATCAATGTCTAAAAAAGAATATTCTAAAAATTCATGTCAATTTTAAAAAATATTCATGAAAATTCATGAACATTCGTGGAGATTTGTGTTAAAAAAGCGATTCGATTACCATCGCCGGAGTAAATTAATTCTTCATTTTTCATTCTTCATTTTTCACTTAAAAAAGTAGTTCTACACAAAGGCGGACCTCGCTGGGTCCGCCTTTGCATGGAATATGAATAGATGTTGATGTCTTAGTCAGCAAGCTTGGCCTTGATGAACTCGCGGTTGAGGCGTGCGATGTTGGAGATGGTCTCGCACTTAGGGCACACAGCCTCGCAGGCGCGGGTGTTGGTGCAGTTGCCGAATCCGAGCTCGTCCATCTTTGCCACCATCGCCTTCGCGCGCTTGGCAGCCTCTGGGCGTCCCTGAGGCAGGAGAGCGAGCTGGCTCACCTTCGAGCTGACGAAGAGCATGGCCGAGCCGTTCTTACAAGCTGCCACGCAGGCACCGCATCCGATGCATGACGCGCAGTCCATGGCTGCGTCGGCGTCCTGCTTGGGGATGAGAATCGCGTTGGCGTCCTGGGGGGCTCCGGTACGTACGCTCACGTAGCCGCCAGCCTGCATGATCTTGTCGAACGCGTTGCGGTCCACCATGCAGTCCTTGATGACGGGGAATCCGGCGGAGCGCCACGGCTCGATGGTGATCACGTCGCCTGAGTTGAACTTACGCATATAGAGCTGGCAGGTCGTGGCGCCGCGCTCAGTCTTTCCGTGGGGAGTTCCGTTGATATACAGCGAGCACATGCCGCAGATGCCCTCACGGCAGTCGTGGTCAAACACGAACGGCTCCTTGCCTTCCTCAATCAGTTGCTCGTTCAGGATGTCGAGCATCTCAAGGAATGAAGTGTCACCAGGGATGTCCTTCATTACCTTCGTCTCAAAATGGCCCTTGTCTTTCGGACCGTTCTGCTTCCAGTATTTTACTGTGAATGATGTTAATATTTTTTCAGCCATGGTGATTAGTTTTTATAGTTACGTGTCTGTACCTTGATTGCCTCATATTCGAGCGGCTCCTTGATGAGCACAGGGGCCTTGTCGTCACTGCCCTGGTACTCCCAGCAGCCCACATAGAAGAAGTTCTTGTCGTCGCGCTTGGCCTCGCCTTCCTCGGTCTGGTGCTCCTCGCGGAAGTGACCTCCGCAGGATTCCTCACGTGAGAGGGCGTCGTATGCCATGAGCTTGCCCATCGTGATGAAGTCGTCGAGGTGGATAGCCTTGTCGAGCTCCACGTTGAGTCCCTTGCGGTCGCCTGGGATGAAGAGGTTGGTGTCGAATTCCTTGCGCAGCTTGTCGATGAGCTCGATGCCTTTCTCCAGGCCTTCCTTCGTACGGCCCATTCCGATGTACTCCCAGCAGATGTGGCCGAGCTCCTTGTGGATGGAGTCCACGGAGCGCTTGCCCTTGATGTTCATAAGCTTCTGGATGCGGGCCTCTGTGGCTTTCTCCACCTCTTCGAACTCCTTGGCGTCGGTTGAGATGCGTGGCCAGATTGCCTGGTCAGCGAGGTAGTTCTGGATGGTGTAAGGCAGCACGAAATAGCCGTCGGCCAGACCCTGCATGAGGGCGGAAGCACCGAGGCGGTTCGCACCGTGGTCGGAGAAGTTGCACTCGCCGATGGCGAAGAGTCCGGGGATGGAGGTCTGCAGCTCGTAGTCCACCCAGATACCACCCATGGTGTAGTGGATGGCAGGGAAGATCATCATCGGGTTGTAGTAGTCCACTCCGTTGACGGTCTTGCGCTTCTCGCCCGGGTTGACGTCGGTGATTTCCTCGTACATGTCGAAGAGGTTGCCGTAACGCTGCAGGATGACGTCGAGTCCGAGTCGCTGGATGGACTCAGAGAAGTCGAGGAACACGGCGAGTCCTGTGTTGTTCACGCCGAATCCCTTGTCGCAGCGCTCCTTGGCGGCACGGCTGGCCACGTCGCGAGGCACGAGGTTTCCGAAGGCCGGGTAGCGGCGCTCGAGGTAGTAGTCGCGGTCCTCTTCAGGAATCTCATATCCTTGCTTGGTTCCTGCCTGTAGGGCCTTCGCGTCTTCCAGCTTCTTCGGCACCCAGATTCGTCCGTCGTTACGAAGCGACTCTGACATCAGGGTAAGCTTCGACTGCTTGTCGCCGTGTACGGGGATACAGGTCGGGTGGATCTGCACGTAGCATGGGTTGGCGAAGTATGCGCCCTTGCGGTAGCACGACATCGCTGCCGACACGTTGCAGCCCATGGCGTTGGTGGAGAGGAAGTAGGTGTTGCCGTATCCGCCTGTGGCGATCACCACTGCGTTGGCGGAGAAGCGCTCCAGCTCGCCGGTCACGAGGTTCTTGGCGATGATACCGCGTGCTCTTCCGTCGATGATGACCACGTCGAGCATCTCATAGCGGGTGTAGAGCTTCACTTTGCCGGCGTTCACCTGAGCGGACAGGGCTGAGTAGGCGCCGAGCAGCAGCTGCTGGCCGGTCTGTCCCTTGGCGTAGAAGGTACGGCTCACCTGGGCGCCACCGAACGAGCGGTTGGCGAGCAGTCCGCCGTATTCACGTGCGAAAGGAACGCCCTGAGCCACGCACTGGTCGATGATGCTGTTGCTCACCTCGGCCAGACGGTATACGTTGGCCTCGCGGGCACGATAGTCACCGCCCTTCACTGTGTCGTAGAACAGTCGGTATACTGAGTCACCGTCGTTCTGGTAGTTCTTGGCCGCGTTGATACCGCCCTGGGCGGCGATGGAGTGTGCACGTCGTGGGGAGTCCTGGATGCAGAAGTTCAGCACGTTGAATCCCATCTCACCGAGAGATGCCGCTGCAGAAGCTCCGGCAAGTCCTGTTCCGACGACAATAACGTCGAGTTTGAGTTTATTCTTCGGGTTGACCAGGCGCTGGTGAGCCTTGTAGTTGGTCCATTTCTCAGCCACCGGTCCTTCTGGTATTCTTGAATTTATTGTAGCCATAGTAGTAAATTCTTTATTTTACGTGTTATTATGAATAACGTCGGTTAAAATAGATAGAGACTTAAGGCTTATTCGCCTTTGTTGCAGCATTCTCCATTCTGTGCGTCGCAGAATTCGCAAGGTTTTCCTGGCTCGCAACATGGTTTGTCCGGATTTCCGCATCCCGGGCAAGCCTTGGACTCAGCTCCGGCCTCTGCCTCACAGCATTCAGCACCTTCCTGGCAACACTCTGCACCCTCCTTGCAGCAGTCGGGCTTGGTGGCACAGGCGGCTGCGCCTTTCTCGCATGCCGCAGCCTTGTCGCAAGCGGCAGCCTTGTCGGCACATTCAGTTCCGCAAGCCTCCTCACACGTGCATTCCTCACCGTTCTGCACGCAAGCACATCCAGCGCAGAGAGCCGGTGCCTCGCAGCATTTGAGTGATGGTGCAGTCTTAGTGGCGAAACCAACCACCACCGCAAGGAACATGAGCATAACTACGGTAACGTAGATGTTTCCGATGATTTTCCAGCGTTTGAACCATACGTTTCCGCTCCATCCTACTGTCTGGATAGAGGACCAGAATCCGTGAGTGAGGTGCATCCAGATGGCTGCAAGCCAGATGATGTAGAGGATGGTGTAGACGATTCCGCAGGTGGTTGAGCAGTCGAAGGTCTGTGCTATCCATGCGAATCCGTTTGTCGGGCCAGGGCAAACGGCGTTGCCGGCCAGCTCAGCGAACATCATGTGATACCAGAAGTTGAAGAGGTGGAGTATGAGTCCCAGCAGTACGACAAGTCCCAGTACGAACATGTTCTGTGATGACCACTCCACTTTGTCCGGTTTAGCCGTAACGGCATATCGGTTGTTACCGCGTGCCTTACGGTTCTGCAGAGTCAGGATGATGGCATAGATAATGTGTATGGCGATAAGCGCCATTAGCACGATTGTTGCCGCCACTGCGTACCAGTTGGATCCGAGAAAGCGGCAAATCATGTTGTAGCCATTTCCTGAAATCAGAGCCACTACGTTCATGCAAGCATGGAACGTGAGGAAAAGGATAAGTGCCATACCCGTGACGGACATAATCACTTTCCTTCCGATAGAAGAATTAGTTAACCACATAAATTTGTTGATTTTTTAATTATTAAAATTGTTTAGTACATTTTCTCTTTCGACAAAGAGTCTTGTCCTGAAAAAAAGGTGATTTTTTCAAGACGAGCCCATATTTTACTGCAAAAATAAATTATTTTTAACACTTATACAAGAAAAAAAGATGATTTTTGCTTAACTTTGCAAAAATTTTTGAATTTATGTACCGAATTTTAGAAAGTTTGTCGAAACTGCTTTCCAATAAGGCGTCTTGGTTTGTTATTGCCGCCGCTTTGATTTCGTTTTTCGTTCCTGAGTTGTTCCAATGGGTAAAAGGCACGACCCAGACGGTGATTCTCGGCATCATCATGCTGACGATGGGCCTCACGCTGACCACAAACGACTTCCGCATTCTGTTCTCGCGTCCGCTGGATATTTTTGTCGGTGCGGTGGCTCAGTTCACGATCATGCCGCTGCTGGCCTTCGTCCTGGGGTGGCTTTTCTCGCTGCTTCCCGCACTCGCTCCTTATTCGAAGGCGATGACGGTGGGCATCTTGCTGGTGGGCTGCTGTCCTGGCGGCGTGTCGAGCAATATCATGTCCTATCTGTGTAAGGGCGACGTGGCTTTCTCTGTCGGGATGACCTGTGCGAGTACGCTTCTGGCCCCCCTGATGACTCCGCTGCTGGTGTTGTGGCTGGCGGGCGAGAAGGTGGATGTGGACGCCATCGGTATGTTCAAGCAGATTCTCATCGTCACCATCATCCCAATCGCTATCGGCTTCTTCCTGAACCTGTGGCTGGGCAGGAAGCCGGTGTTCAAGTCGTTCCAGCGGACGATGCCGGGTCTGAGCGTGCTGTGTCTCTGCTGCATCGTAGGCGGAGTGGTCAGCACGGTTCACGACGACCTGATTGAGAACGGCTTGGTCATCTTCCTGCTCACGTTCCTCATGGTGTTCCTTCATAATTCCATCGGCTATCTGCTGGGCTACAATGTGGGAAGTCTTTGCCGGTTCAACACGGCCAAACGCCGCACCATCAGCATCGAGGTGGGCATGCAGAATGCCGGGCTCGGCACGAACCTGGCCACCACCTTCTTTGCAGCCACTCTCCCCATGGCCGTGGTTCCATGCGCCATCTCCTGTGCCTGGCATTCCATCAGCGGCACAATCCTGGCCAACTGGTTTGCACGTAAATCCAGTCAATAAAGTTCAGTTCAATAAACCTTAAACTAAAAATCGGTCCGGATGGCTTTTTGTTGAGTACGCAGGGCAAAGCCCACAGACAGAACGTAACGCTCTGTAGAGACGTCCATATATGGCGTCTCCCCAGAAGCCGCCCCGAAGCCCGTCCGCACAAATGTCCGTTGCAACCCACGCGTAGGAGGCGAGATTCTGGAGCAGCGAACGAAATGCCAAGCTTGCTTGAGCATTTCTAAGTCGTGACAGAATCCTGCGAAGCGAAGTCTCCAGACTTTGCAAGTAGAAACGTTACTTATACGTAGAACCAAATCTCAACATCTTATACGTTCTGTCAAGTTCGATCCGGCTCACAACGAACCTGTACCCTTCCTGCTTCCGACGCCTGGAGACGTCGGCTCCTATACCTCCGTTGCACTGCCTGCCGGGCCTGTTACGCTACCTCCGCCCCCGATACGTACCAAACCCGTCCGCATGGCTAAATCTCAATTCTCGTGCAAGTGAGAGCAGAATGAAGCTCGCTTCAATTATGCCGAGCGCAGCCGAGAATCATGTCAATAAACCTCAAACTTCAAATTAAAAAACGTACTTTTTTCCGTTGATAATGACGATTCCGGAGTAGGGTGGGGCGACGCTGACTCCCTGCAAGTTGACAGCATGGCCGGACGGCTTGATGCCGATGGTGGTCTGCCGGATGTCGGTAGGCACCACCATGATGCCTCGTTGCCCTCTCCCTTTTGGTCTGAAAATCATGTGGCTGACGTTGCCTGTCCGTGGTCTGGGTCCCTCGGTCTCTGCGTCGCCTCCTGATATGATGTCAATGAGTATGGAGCCGTAGTAGAAAAGGCACATGGGGCCTCCGATGGCACCGACCTTGAAAATCACGTCGTAGTAGCATGGCAAGATGTCTCCCTCTTCGACGACGTCGTTGAAGTAGCTGATGCTGTCGGCTTTGATTTCCTGGTTGAGGGTGACGATTTCGTTGGTGTCGTAGACATAGCAGCTGTACGAGAAAAAAGAACCCGGCTGGAAGTCTCCGAAGTCGTAAAGCACACATTCGTCAGTGATTTCCCCTTCCACCACTCCCCGTGCATAGACGGTGGTGTCGCCTCGTTCTGTCCTTATATAACCTATGGTCTTATTCAGAGTGGTGTCAACGAGCTTGAGGTATTCCGTCCCGTCGATGGTCTCGTTGCCCGAGAGGGTGAAGAGGTGTGTGGAGCCGTCCGTGTAGGTCACTTCCCACTCCGTTCCTTCTGTCCAGACTTCCTGTGCGCAGAGGGTGAGTGGTAAAATCATGATAGTCAGTATGGTTGTCAGTATTCTCATAAGCTGTATTTTGCGAGGTAGTTTTCGAGGGTCTCGTTGGCGATGGCCTCGTCGAGTTTCTTTTTCATCCGTTGTTTGCGCACAGACACGGAGGAGGGTGCGATGCCGTAGACGTTGGCGATGACGGGGTTGGGCACCTGCATGGCCACGAGGCAGCAGAACCGGATGTCGTCGTCCGCCAGCGAAGGGTGGTTTTTCCTCAGTTTCCGTGTGAATCCGGGCAGCACGAGGTTGGTGTTGTCCTCGATGAGTTTCCATGACTTCTCGTTGAGGTCGATAAATCCGGTCTTGGTCTGCTTGGTGTTGAGTATAGGCAGTATGATGGCGTACAGATGCTGGTAGTACCGTTTTTGGAGTTCCTGGTTGAGCAGCCGCGTCTCCTTTTCTGCCGTCTGGGCGTCCTGTGCGAGCTGAAGCGCCTGCAGTTCAGCGATTTTTGCTTTCTTCGCCTTTTTGTTGAGCCAGAATGTTACCCATGCTCCTGCCGCGACCACCGCCATGATGACGGCCAGCAGTGTCATGGTTCTTGCCTTCGACTCGGCTTCCGTCTGATCCTGCTTCAGCCGTGCGGCGCGCATCTGCTCATCGTGTTTGAGCCGGTGGATGCGGGCTGTGTTCTCCGACGCCTCAATCTGTGCTGCCGAGTCGTTGAGCGTGATGATTTGGCGAAGGTCGTTGATGGCTGCCTGTTGTGCGCCTTGCTCCTCGTGGATGGTGGCCAGCAGGTTGAGCAGCTCCGTCTTGAAGTAGATGTCGCTGGATGGCAGGCAGCTGTTGATTTTCTCCTCCGCTCCCTTCTTGTCCCCCTTTTCGTAGAGCAGATAGACCAGTGCAAGCTGGAAGACCGTGTCTTCGGCGATGTGAGGGTCCGTCTTCTCGGCGTTGTGGAGCGCGTGCTCCAGAGAGTCGGTCTGGCCCGTCTGCAGGTAAATCTGACTGAGCATGACGTAGCATTGTGCGATGAACTGGATTGAGTCGGGGGAGGCATGCTTGATGGCCTTGTGGATGGATTCGGCAGCCCTTTGATGCTCCTCCTGGGCAAATTGTGCCACGCCCGTCTCGAAGTGGGTCTCGGCGGCTTTTCCGTGTTGGTCTTTGCCTGGGGTTGTGCTGAGTTTCTTCTGCAGTGTCTGCTCTTGCAGTGCGAAGAGGTTTTTCCGTTCGTACAGCCTTGCCAGCAGGTCGTAGTAGTCGTATGCGAAGTCCTTGTCTGCCTGGTTTTGTATGTAGGGCTCTGCTTTCAGCAGGAGTGAGAACGCGCTGTCGTTGTCTTCGGCGTCGAATGCGGTCTTCGCCTGCGTGAAGAGCTCATGGGCAACGGCCGTGGAGTCCTTGGTGTCGGCATCACTGCTGCTGCCGGCCGTGCACGACACGACCAGCAGCGCGCTGAGTATGAAGTATGTTCGAAGAGTCATGATTTTATAGTATGGTCATGATGATATTATGGTCATGATTAATTTTTTTTGTTCTTCAAAAAACTATTGTCGCCATCCCGTCCGCCAACGTCCTTTCCAAATCCCCACCGACAGAACGTTACCCACAGTAGAGACGTCCATATATGGCGTCTCCCCTGAAGCCGTATCGAAACCCGTCACCGAAACGTCCCAGTTACGTATCTCCGCGTAGGAGCGACGGTCTCTGACCGTTGAAGCACTCCCGCTCCTGATACGTACGAAGCCCAATACATAAAAACATGTGATTTTTGTCCTACGTATCAAGAGGGCGTACGTGTAAAAACAGATTTTTCACCTCCTACAACTCCGTTGCACCGCTTGCCGGGCCTATTACGCAACCTACGCTACTGATACGTACCGAACCCCGTCCGCATGGCGAAGATTCTGGAGCAGCGAATACAATGCCAAGTTCGCTTGAGCATTGTTGAAACTTCCGATTAAGCCGAACGTAATGCCAAGCTTGCTTGAGCATTACTGAGGCGTAGGAAGTTCGCCGTAGGCAATCGCGACGGAATCCTGCGAAGCGAAATCTCAAACCTCAAACCAACTACGGCCTGACATATTTCTTGCCGTCCTGGATATAGATTCCGTGAGCCGGGATGTGCTGCAGCCGTCGGCCGCTGAGGTCGTAGACTGGAGCGTCGGGCTGATGCGGGGTAGCCACTTGGATGCCGGTTGGCTGATGGATTACTTCTCCGCCCGGGTTCATCACTTTTCCCATGAAGAGGATGGTGTGGGTCTTGAGGTTCTCGATGGTGAAGTAGAAAGGCCGGTCGATGAAGAAATCGATGACTTTTTGGGGTTCTTCCGGCTCGCTCTCGGTGGCTTCGATGACGGTGACCGCAGCCGCCTCAGTCCCTTCCTCGTCCACGATGATTTTGTCGAGTTGGAAAATCTTGGAAATCTCTTTGTTCTCCAGGCACATACCTGTGAAGTCTCCTCCTTCCCCTTCTAATATGCTTCCCATTCCCATGGCCTTGAGCACAGGGATGAGGTTGCAGCCTCCTTCGATGGAGAATTTCGGCATTTTCAGCTTGACCCCCACGTCGTTGCTGTACCTGTTTTGGGTGGCCTGTATGGCTGCTGTCCAGTCCTCGTATGTGATGGCGGGCAGTTCGTATCCTTCTGCCGGGATGAACACGGTCATGCAGAAATGGTTGTTGTAGGGGATGTTCACGCAGCGGAAGGCGTCGGTCTGAGCGGTGGTGAATGCCGGGTCACTGACGTACATCATGTCGGTCTGGATCTTTGTTCCGTCCTCCAAGTGGAAGGGTTCCTTTTTCGTGAGTTCTTTCCAGAACGGCACTGCCCATGCAGCCTTGAGATAGAGCGCGTTGATCAGCACGATGGCGAGGCTGTCACTCTGGGGCTCATTGTAAATGGAGGGTATGAGGCCGTGGGTCTTTTCATTCACCCATCCGTTGACGATGTCGATGCCTTCCTGGGTGTCGAATGCGACAGGTGCTGTTCCTGCGTCGTAATATTCCCGCATGGCTTGCTCAAAGGGCTCGCACAGTTCCACGTCAGGCCTGTACCATATTGAGTTGGCGATTTCGCAGATGGGCCAAAGGGCGTCGAACGTTTTCTGTTGCTCCTCTTTGCTCATCCATGAGTTTTCGTAATAGGTGAACTGCGGCCGATATGTGAGATCTCGGATTGTCGACCGGTTGTAATCGTTGAGCTGCTCTTGGGTTCCGTTGGTTAATAGCACCTGTTTCATCAGCTCCTGTGTGTCGCCGATAGCTCCGTTTTGCAGCATCGACAGTGCGATCTGGGCTGAGAAGGGCGAGAAACACACGTTGCCGGTCTGGTCTTTCAATACTTCGTTGAATAGTCTGATTGCCACTTTTTGGTAGTTGAAGACATACCATGGCAATTCATCCTTTTCAGTCTGTTGTGCCAATGTCGTGAGGCATACCGTCAGCATGGCGATTAAGGTAAAAGTCTTTTTCATAATGGTATAAGTTTTAGAGGTGTTGTTGTATTTTCGTTGCAAAGTTAGGATTTTTGTTCCGTTTTTGCAAGAGAGAGGGGTAGTGTGTATATGGCTGTAGTCGTGTTGATGGATTGTTTTTCTCTGGCTCTCAGTGTGTTATGCCTTTATCGGATGTATATGGGTTTGGGTGTGTTTTCTAGATATTCTAGATTATCTAGATGAACTAGAGGAGCATGGGCGGTGGAAAAAGCATGCCAGAGTAACTTCACTTAAAATCCCAAGTAACTAAAATTCTTCACTCTTCACTCTTCACTCTTCATTCTTCACTCTTCACTTCGTAGAATCATGTCAATCAATCTCAAATTTCAAAATTTATACTTGTGCCTTGAAAATTCACAGGTTTTTTGTAACTTTGCTTTTGAAATTAGAAACTTAGCTTTTGAAGCAAAAATAAGGAAGATATGAGTGGACAACTGTTAAATAAATATGTGTGGCTGGTAGAGACGATTCACCGGTCGGGCAAGATCACGCTGAAGGAAATCCGTGAGTGTTGGCAGCGTTCAGGCATGAGCGACGGCCTGGACCTGAGTCCACGCACCTTTCATAAGTGGCGTGTAGCCGTTGAGGAGCTGTTCGGACTGATCATCAAGAATGAGGGCAGTGGCGAATACCGTTATTACATAGAGAACGCTGATGAACTGAGCAACGACAACATGAGCAGTTGGCTGTTCAACAATATCTCAGTGAGCAACTTGCTGATGGAGAACCTGAGCATCCGTCATAAGGTGCTGTTGGAGGATGTGCCGGCCGGACAGGATTTCATGGAGCCCGTCATTACCGCCTTGAAGAACGACCAAATGGTCCGGATGACGTATAAGGGTTTCTGGCGTGAGCAGACCAGCACCTTCGACTTGGCCCCTTACTGCTTGAAGATGTTCCATCGCCGGTGGTATCTGGTTGGACAGAGCCGTGGGTACGACAAGGCGATGGTTTATGCGTTGGACCGCATCAGCGACTTGGAGGTGCTTCCAGAGCATTTCCATTATCCCGACGACTTCGACCCGGCTTCTTTCTTCCGTGACTCCTACGGCATCATCGTTGATACTACGTGCGATGTGGAGCTGGTACGTCTGAAGGTGAGCTCCCGGCAGGCTTATTACTTGCGCACGCTCTCTCTGCATCATTCTCAGGAGGAGGTGATGCGCACCGACCAGTTCAGCCTCTTTGAGATGCGTGTACGTCCGTCGTTCGACTTTCGGCAGGCTTTGCTGTCGATGGGTGAGGACCTGGAGGTGCTTGCGCCGGAATGGCTTCGTGAGGACATCGGGACCGCGCTGAAACTGGCGGCGAAACGATACCGTGTTTAGTTGATTTTCTTTTTCACCATCCCGTCCGCATGGTTTTTATAAAGCGCAGCGTTTTTTTATCTTTTTTTATTCCACCACTCCAAGTAACTAAAACTTTTCACTTCGTAGAATCTTGTCACGATTACCTTCAGTGAATCTCCTACGCCTCAACAATGCTCAAGCAAGCTTGTCATTGTATTCGGCTCAAACGGAGATTTCGGCAAAGTTCAAACAAGTTTGACTTTGCGCTCGCTGCTCCAAGATTTCACTTTTCACTATTCACTTTTCACTTATTCTTCTTCTTTCTGTGCTCGTGCTCTTTCTGCAGGTGGATTTGAGTGATGGCGAGCGCCTCGTTGATGTTGGAGCAGATGTTGTGGTCGCCGATATATTCTGGGAATCTGTTCTTCTCCAGTACGGCCCGGACAGAGGGGTTCACGCCGGAGAGCACCACGGAGATGCCCGAGCGGTGGCTCTGCTCGATGAGGTTGGTGAGGTTGTGGATGCCCGTCGAGTCGATGAACGGCACTTTCCTCATCCTGATGATTCTCACGCGGGGCTTGTCCTTCATGCGCGACATGATGTCGTCGAACTTGCTGGCCACGCCGAAGAAGTAGGGACCGTCGATCTCGTACACCTCCACCCGGTCGGGGATGTTGAGGTGCTCGAGGTTCAGGTGGTTGAACTCGCTGTCCTCGTTGGGGTCGATCTCCTCCGTGAGCACGCTCACCTGTGTGGTCTCAGCCATTCGTCTCATGCAGAGGAAGCAAGCGAGGATGATGCCCACCTCGATGGCGATGGTGAGGTCGAAGATCACGGTGAGCACGAAAGTGAGCGCCAGCACGATGACGTCGCTCTTGGGGTTGCGCATCATCTGCATGATCGACCGCCATCCGCTCATGTTGTAGCTCACCATCACGAGCACGCCGGCCAGACATGCCATGGGGATGTACGACGCGTAGGGCATGAGGAAGAAATAGATGAGCATGAGCACGATGGCATGAATGATGCCGGCCACAGGTGTCTTGCCGCCGTTGTTGATGTTGGCCATGGTGCGCGCGATGGCTCCCGTGGCGGGGATGCCTCCGAAGATGGGCGATACGATGTTTGCGATTCCTTGTCCCAGCAGCTCCTGGTTGGAGTTGTGACGGTGGCCGATCACTCCGTCCGCCACGGTGGCAGAGAGCAGGCTCTCGATGGCTCCGAGGATGGCGATGGTGATGGCTGGCGACACAAGACCTTTGATGCTCTCCCACGTGATATCGGGAATCACGGCCTCAGGCACGGTGGGTGAGATGGAAAACCGGTCGCCGATGGTGTCGACGTGGATCCCGAAGTGGTTTTTCATCACGATCCCCGCGATGGTCATGAGTATGATGGCCACGAGCGAGCCGGGTATCTTCTTGGATATAAGTGGCATGACGGCGATAATCAGCACGGAGACGATGCCGATGGCTGCGGTGGCGGGCTGAATCGTGGCGAAATGCTGGAAATAGACGCCCCACTTGCTGATGAAGTCGGCGGGCACCGTACCTTCAATCTGAAGTCCCAGCAGGTCCTTGATCTGCGTTGTGAAGATGGTGAGTGCGATTCCGCTGGTGAATCCTACGATGATGGGGTAGGGGATGTAGCGGATGATGGTGCCGAGCTTGAACAGGCCCAGCAGGATAAGGAACAGTCCGGCCATGACCGTGGCGATGGCCAGCCCTTCGAATCCGTATTGCTGGATGATGCCGTAGATGATGATGATGAAGGCTCCGGTGGGGCCGCCGATTTGCACGCGGCTGCCGCCGAACAACGAGATGGCCAGTCCGGCCACGATGGCGGTGATGATGCCCTTCTCAGGGGAGACGCCCGACGCGATGCCGAAGGCGATGGCAAGCGGAAGCGCCACGATACCTACGATGATGCCGGCCATCAGGTCGGCGGTGAACTTACTTTTGTTGTACGTCTTCAGACACTGAACCAGTTTGGGTTGGAATGAGAAAAATTGCTTCATGCTGAGGTGGTTTTGAGTTACTCTGTTAATCCTGAAAAAAACTACAATCTTGCATATAGGAATGCCGGCATTATTTCTGGCCGGCTTCTGCCTCTCTGAATTTTTTGAGGGTGCAAAATTACAACAAAAAAGTGGAAAAACCGCCGATTGTTGTGACAAAAACGGGAAAAACCTTAAATTTATAGCCGATTGTAAGAAAAAAATGAAAAAAAATACTTAATTTTGCCATTGGTAGATAAGTGTTTATAATAAGTTGTCTCATTTCTTATATGTTGAAAAATTATAAATAGAATCATAAAAAGAATTATAAAAAAACGTGATTTTCTTTTCTGCATTTCAAGTTCTTGGTGGAAGTTTATGAAAGCAAACTTGTTTGCATACAGCCGTCACGGAAGCGACGACGCAGGGCGAAGCCCACAGACAAAACGTTTTTTTATCTTAATTATTTATCTTAATCTTATTCAAGTTTCGCAAGTTGTTGTTTAATCGCTACTTAAGAAAATAGATGAAAATGAAAGCAGAGCACAAACATATACCGGGATGGCTGATGATTCGCCTGTCGGTTGTGATGTTTTTTAGCATGATGTCGCTGACGGCCTTCGGCCAGCGCATCTCGTTGCTGACAGTCGAGGGCTCGAAAGGACGGCTGAAGGCCGTGGTTCATAAGCCCAAGCTGCGGGGCGGACAGAAATGTCCGTTCGTGGTCATACTCCATGGTTTCACGGGAAACAAAAACGAGGGTCTGCTGGTGCAGATTTCCGAGGGACTTCAGGAGCGAGGCATCGGTTCGGTCCGTTTCGACTTCAACGGCCATGGCGAGAGCGACGGACCGTTCGAGGAGATGACGATAGGCAACGAGCTGGAGGATGCCAAGGCCGTGTTGAGGACCGTGAGGGCGATGGATTGGGTGGACACCCGCCGCATTGGCCTGCTGGGCCATTCCCAGGGAGGCTTGCTCACGGGACTGCTCGCAGGCGAGTTGGGCGTGGAGCAGATCAAGGCCATCGTGCAGCTGGCTCCTTCCGGCAACATCAGTGAGATGACACGGAAGGGACAGATGCTCGGCACCACTTTCGACGTGGATAACCTGCCCGAGTACCTGACGGTGTGGAACCACCGTGTGGGCAGGCCCTATCTGCAGTATGCCATGCAGTGCCGCCCCTATGAGGTCGCGTCGAAGTACAAAGGCAGCGCCTGCGTCATCCACGGGTCGAAAGACAGTGCCGTCCCGTGGGAATACGGCAAGCGCTATGCCGACGGCTATGCCCGGGGCAAGTGGGTGCTGCAGCCCGATGACGGCCACGGACTGCGCAAGCACCGTGCCCAGACCCTTGGCGTGATTTACCGTTTCTTCGCTGCCAGTCTGTAGCAACGTAGTACACTACGCCAACGCCCACTTCAGTTCCCCGCAGACAAAACGTTACTGATACGTAGAACCAAATCTCAACATCTTATACGTTCTGTCAAGTTCGATCCGGCTCACAACGAACCTGCACCCTTTCTGCTTCCGACGCCTGGAGACGTCGGCTCCTATACCTCCGTTGTACTGCTTGCCGGGCCTGTTACGCTACCCCCGCTCCTGATACGCACCGAAGCCCATCCGCACTGGGGTTGTGGACGTCCTCGTCCGCACAATCGGCCGGCGAAGCACGGCCAGCCATCGTTCTTGATTATCATTTTATTCACCTGTCTTCGGGCATCGAAGCCCGTCACCGAAACGCCCCAGTTACGTATCCCCGCGTAGGAGCGACGGTTTCCGACCGTTGAAGCACCCCTGCTCCTGATACGTACCAAACCCCGTCCGCATGGCTCTCTCAACTCTCAACTTTCAACATTAAACATTAAACTCTCAACATTAGACTTTCAAATATATGAAACGAATTCTTTTTAATTTATTCCTGTTGTTCGCTTCGTTAGCGGCAAATGCCATGCCAGCGGACTACAACGTGAGAGATTATGGGGCCAAGGGCGACGGAACGTCGCTCGACCATCTTGCCATCAACAAAGCCATAGAGGCAGCAGTGGCTGCCGGAGGAGGACGCGTAGTGCTCCCGTCCGGCACCTATCTGTGCGGCAGCATCCGGCTCAAGAGCAACGTTGAGCTCCACCTCACGCCCGGCGCCACGATCCTGGCTGCGCCGGCATCCATGAAAGCCTACGACGAGAGCGAGGTATTCGGAGCGCCTGAGTACCAAGATGGCGGCCACACCTATTTCCACAACAGCCTTATCTGGGCGGAGGGGCAGCAGAACGTCAGCATCACCGGACGCGGGCGGATCGACGGCGAAGGCCTCACCAAGCGCGACACGGAGAAGGGTGGCAACGTGCAGGGCGGATCCATCGGCACCGGCGACAAGGCCATCGCGCTGAAGCAGTGCCGGAACGTCACCATCCGCGACATCACCATCTTCCGAGGCGGACACTTCGCCATCATCATCACAGGATGCGAGATCGGAACCATCGACAACGTGACCATCGACACCAACCGCGACGGAATCGACATCGACTGCTGCAAGTACTTCACCGTCAGCAACACAAAAGTCAACACGCCAAACGACGACGCTATCGTCCTCAAGAGCTCTTATGCACTGAAGAAGCCGGTACTCTGCGAGCATATCCTCATCACCAACTGCATCGTCACCGGCTACAAGCTCGGCACCTTCCTCGACGGCACTTACGTGCCCGAGAAAGTCAACTGGGTCTGCGGACGCATCAAGCTGGGCACTGAGTCCAACGGCGGCTACCGCAACATCACCATCTCCAACTGCTCATGCATGTGGAGCAGCGGACTGGCCTTCGAGGTGGTGGACCAGGGACGTATGGAGAACATTGTCGTCGACAACATCTCACTGAGCCACGTCCACCATTACCCCATCTACATCACCACAGGCCGGCGCAACCGCGGGCCGAAAGAGCGTACGGACATCTCGTCGGCCCGCGACATCTCCATCAACAACGTGATTGCCGACGACTGCGACTCACTGGCCGGCATCATCGTCACCGGCATGCCTGGCACCCCCATCCGCAACGTGTCGCTGAGCAACATCCGTATCCAGTACCGTGGAGGAGGAAAGAAAGTGGAGAAGAGCTACCGCGAGCAGGCCGACAACTACCCTGAGCCCCGATGGGCAGGACCCACACCGGCTTATGGCCTCTTCGCCCGCCATGTCGACGGACTCCGTGTCCACAACGTACAATTCGAGCTGATGCGTCCCGACGAGCGACCCGACATCATCTTGGAAGATGTCGTGAATGCGGAGGGCTTCAAATAAGGTAGGTAGTAACCTCCCACACGTCCGCCAACGCCCTCTTAATTCCCCACCGTCAGAACGTTACCCACAGTAGAGATGTCCATATATGGCGTCTCCCCCGAAGCCGCACCGAAGCCCGTCACCGAAACGCCCCAGTTCGTACTCCCACGCGTAGGAGCGACGGTTTCCGACCGTTGAAGCACCCACGCTCCTGATACGTACCGAAGCCCAATACATAAAAACATGTGATTTTTGTCCTACGTATCAGGAGGGCGTACGTGTAAAAACAGATTTTTCACCTCCTACAACTCCGTTGCACCGCTTGTCGGGCCTATTATGCAACCCACGCGTAGGAGCGACGGTATCCGACCGTTGAAGCAACTACGCTACTGATACGTACGAAGCCCAATCTCAATATCTTATACATTCACACACCTTCGATCCGGCTCACAACGAACCTGCACCCTTTCTGCTTCCGACGCCTGGAGACGTCGGCTCCTATACCTCTGTTTCACTGCCTGCCGGGCCTGTTACGCTACCCTCGCTTCTGACTCGTACCGGAGCCCACCCGCACTGGGGTTCTGTACAACTTCGGGGGAGACGCCCCGCGGGGCGTCTCTACTTGACGAAGAGGATGGAGTCGACGTGGGAGCCGATGAATGCGGGTATGTAGTCGGAGGTGGCGTACCACTTGGGCTTGCCGGGCATGTCGTCGTAGATGGGCTGCCCGTTGATACGGAGGTTCTCAAAGCGGATGTTGCGCACCTTGCGCGTGTCGTCGTATCCGGTGATGACGGACATGTAGGGTGTCTGGCCGGTGTAGCGTATGTTGCGGAATGTGACGTTCTCGACGCCGCGCCCTGGAGCGGTGCAGTACTTCTGGTTGTATCCTACCTTGACCTGGAAGATGCTGCCCTGATGGATGTTCTCGATGCGTATGTTGTCGAACAGGACGTCTTTGACGTAGTTGTTGTCACCGCAGTTGATGGCAAGACATCCCTGATAGTCCACCTGGGGCTCGCTCTGACAGAGAATGTCGATGTTCTCGTAGGTGAGTCCGACGATGCTGTCGCCTACAGCCGAGTTGCCGTGGATGCCTATGAAGATAGGGTGGGCCACGTCTGCCCAGAGGGTGGAGTTGGTCATCCTGATGTTGCGTGCCGACCCGTTGAATCCCTTACGTGTGGCGTAGGCCGTGGTGCAGTCGTCGGAGTTCCTGCAGAAGACGCGGTCGTAGGTGACGTTGGAGGATGCGAATACGTTGAGCCCGTCGCCCCATCCGGGATGTGAGATGCTGCGTACGTCGTGCAGCCTGACGTTGTCGCTTTCGCCAACGGGACAGGTGTTGAGTGTGAGTCCGTCGATGAGGATGTTGCGGCTTCTGTGAACGTGGCATCCCTCATATCCGCTCTTTGGCCGTGCGATACCCCTTCCGATGATACTGATGTCGTGGGCGTCCTCGATGGCGAAGGTGCCGGTGAAATAAGCTCCGGGAGCGAGGTAGACGGTGGTGTTGGACGGCACGGGGATGCTGTCCTGGCTGTAGAATCCCGGCTTGTAGTCGATGAACTGGCGTCCCTGCCGCTCTGCCTCCTGCCGTGCCTGCTCCAGTGTGATGGCCGGCTTGGATGTGAAGATGTGCAGGTTGTCGGTGATGCTTCCGTCGAACTCGACAGACAGGTTTTCCGGCTGGAAGAGGATGAACTGCAGCGTGGAGTCGTTCAGCTGGTTGGCAATGACCCCTTTATAGTCGGGCCGGACCCGTGCCGACTGGTATTTCTTGTTCTTGCAGACCACTCTCACGAAGACGTCGCCCGTGAAGTCGAAGACAGCATAAGAAATCTCCCGTACCCCATGCTTGTTGTTGCCGAGCGGCGCGTTGACCTTTGCCATGTAGGTGTCGACGCGAGTCCACTCTTTCTGTCCCCTGGGCTGGACGAATACGTCGTAGTCGTGCTTGAGCGGCGCTCCGGCAGGTGCCGGCCACGTGAAAACCTGATGGAGCTTCTTTCCTTCCTCCACGCCCTCCACCTGCGTGATGCGCGTCTCTCCCGTGTCCTTCTCCGTTCCTTTCTTTCGTGCCTTCTCCTGCAGGGCGACCGCTTTCTTGGTGTATGGCATCTTGAGTCCTTTCCGCTCCACATAATGCTGGTAGGGCAGCCGGTAGATGTCCCAAAGCCGTCCACGTCCCATGGCACCCGGTTCAGTCCAGTCGCAGTAGAGTCCGGTGCAGTCTTTCCAAGTCTGGAACGGCACGTCGTTTCCGAGGTTGTAGCGTGCGGAATATTCGATTCCTTTCATGAGTCGGTTGTCGAGTGCAGCCCAGAGGTCGTCGCCTTGCTGCCATGCCATCTCGCAGATGTCGCAGAGCATCCCGAGTCCGAGCTGTGCGTGGTTCTGGTCGCGCCCTGTCTCCTGGCACTGCCCGGTGGGGCCGACGTAGTTGGGCAGTGCCCCGTTGTCGTTGGCATAGAGGAAATAGTCCATGCTCTCCTTGTAGAGCTCCTTGTCGTCGAGGAATATGGCGCAGGCCATACGCAGGCGGTTGACTACGGCTCCCCAGTTTCCGTTGGCATAGGGGCTGTCGGCGTCGAACTTACGGATCATAGGCAGCATGGCTGTGCGTATCATCTCGTCCCACTGCGGCTGTCTGCTGTCCTTGAGCAGGGTCATAGCGCGTACGAGGTCGTAGCACTGCAGTGCGCAGAGCGGTGCGTCGTGGCCGTCGAGGCGTTTGAGGGTGGAGGCATACGCGTTGATGATGGCGAGTGCCTGTTGTCTCTCTCCGTTGGCCGCGAAGGTGTATGCGGCTTTCATGTCGCGCTCGCTGCCGGCTTTGGTGTTGCGGTATTGTCCGTCGCGGGCGATGACTTCGTAGGGGCCGTGGAGCTTGTAGGTGGTGTTGAGTACGTCGTTGTTTTGTGCGCTGACGGCAGCGGAGGTGATGAGCAGGAGGAAAAGAATTTGAAGTTTGAACATGTGGAGATGAGAGTTTAGAGTGAAGTTACTTTGTTTGGTTGAGAGTTGGGCCGTGCTTCGCCGGCCGGTCGTGCGGACGAGGACGTCCACAACCCCAGTGCAGACGGGCTTCGGTACGTACCAGAAGCGTTGGTGCTTCAACGGTCGGAGACCGTCGTTCCTACGCGTGGGTTGTGTAATATAACCTACAGGCGGTGCAACGGAGTTGTAGGAGGTGAAAAATCTGTTTTTACACGTACGCCCTCCTGATACGTAGGACAAAATCACCTGTTTTTATGTATTGGGGTTCGATACGTATCAGTGGCGTTGGTGCTTCAACGGTCGGATACCGTCGCTCCTACGCGTGGGTTGTGTAATATAACCGACAGGCGGTGCAACGGAGTTGTAGGAGGTGAAAAATCTGTTTTTACACGTACGCCCTCCTGATACGTAGGGCAAAATCACCTGTTTTTTATGTATTGGGGTTCGGTACGTATCAGGAGCATGGTTGCTTCAACGGTCGAATACCGTCGCTCCTACGCGTGGGATACGTAATAAGCCTGACAAGCGGTGCAACGGAGGTATAGGAGCCGACGTCTCCAGGCGTCGGAAGCAGAAAGGGTGCAGGTT
>CAMOTI010000168.1 GCA_946625675.1 uncultured Prevotellaceae bacterium
CGTGCAAGCGAATACAGAGCCAAGCATGCTTGGGCTATGTTGAGCGCAGCCGAGAATCAGCGAAGCTAATCGGCCGGCGAAGCACGGCCCAATAAACCTCAAACCTCAAACCTCAAACTTCAAAACTTCAAACTCCATGCTCTCTTGCCACTTACATTAGGCAATTCAGCCCCCTTCTGCAATCTTCTTCCGCGAATATTTGTCCCTGCAGCATTATTTTCGACCTTTTTAGCGTGAATTCCACTTTTTTTCACTATCTTTGCATGCAATAAAAATCTTTCTATTCGTATTTATATGTCTTCATTTATTGCAGATAAAGTCTTGATGGAAGGCCTGACTTTTGATGACGTACTGCTCGTACCGGCATACTCCGAAATCCTTCCCAGAGAAGTCAACCTCTCTACGCGTTTCTCCCGTAACATCGAACTCAAAATTCCATTCGTCACAGCGGCTATGGACACCGTGACGGAGTCGGCCATGGCTATCGCTATCGCCAGGGAAGGGGGTATCGGTGTCATACACAAGAACATGTCCATCGAGGAGCAGGCACGCCAGGTGGCTATCGTCAAGAGGGCGGAGAACGGCATGATCTACGATCCCGTCACCATCAAGCGGGGCTCTACGGTGGGACAGGCACTCGGAATGATGGCCGAATACCATATCGGTGGCATCCCTGTCGTTGACGACGACATGAGACTCGTCGGTATCGTCACCAACCGAGACCTGCGCTTCCAGACGGATATGAACTGCCTGATCGACAACGTCATGACGTCGGAAAACCTGATTGTCACACACCAAAAGACCAACCTCGACCAGGCGTCGCAAATTCTGCTGCAGCATAAAATCGAGAAACTGCCTGTCGTAGACGACGACAACCGCCTCATCGGACTGATCACATACAAGGACATCACAAAGGCCAAGGACAAGCCGATGGCGTGCAAGGACGACCTCGGAAGACTGCGCGTGGCTGCGGGAGTCGGAGTCACTAACGACACGCTCGAACGCATGGAGGCTCTTGTCAAGGCTGGAGTGGACGCAATCGTCATCGACACGGCTCACGGACACTCGGCTTCGGTAATCAAGAAACTGAAAGAGGCGAAACAACGGTTCTCCAACGTTGACATCGTCGTCGGAAACATCGCGACGGGCGAGGCGGCCAAGCTCCTCGTTGAAGCAGGCGCTGACGCGGTCAAAGTGGGTATCGGACCGGGATCAATCTGCACCACCAGAGTCGTGGCAGGAGTGGGCGTGCCGCAGCTCTCAGCTATCTACGACGTGGCGAAGGCGCTTGAAGGTACCGGCGTTCCGCTCATCGCTGACGGAGGACTCAGATACAGCGGCGACGTGGTCAAGGCTATCGCAGCCGGTGGTACCTGCGTCATGGTAGGATCGCTGGTGGCTGGAACGGAAGAAGCTCCGGGCGACACCATCCTCTTCAACGGACGTAAGTTTAAGTCGTACAGAGGTATGGGATCGCTGGAAGCTATGGAGAACGGCTCGAAAGACCGCTATTTCCAGTCGGGAGTTGTCGACAACAAGAAGCTGGTGCCGGAAGGAATCGCTGGAAGGGTGCCCTACAAAGGTACTGTGCAGGAGGTGGTCTTCCAGCTCGTGGGAGGTCTGCGTTCAGGCATGGGGTACTGTGGTGCCAAAGACATCAAGGCGCTCAACCAGGCCAAGTTCGTCAGAATCACCAATGCGGGTGTGCAGGAAAGCCATCCTCATGAGGTCATCATCACAAGCGAGGCGCCTAACTACAGCCGTCACCAGTAAAAATCGGGATTCTAAACCCCGCAAAACACAATAGACGATCGGCGACCTGCGTTCCGCGTGCAACCCCACTTAGTAGGGGATGACTCTGTCTTCCCAAGCACTCACGCCCCTGATACGTACGCCCCCGTCCGCTTTAAACTTTAAACTTTAAACATTAAACTTTAAACTAAAAAATAAACTCTAAACTAAAAAAAGTTAAAATCCATAATAATAAGTGGACGTGATTTATTTACGTCCGCTTTTTTGCGTTTTTTTCCGTAACTTTGCAAAGTATTTGAACTTTTGAACCTGCTTGCAGGGAAAAAGAAGAATCTATGTGTGAAACCAAACTGATGCCAATATGTTGGTATATGGTATGTGTAGCTTTAACAATATGAACAAAAAAGTTTTGATTGCGGCGGCTCTGCTCGCACAAACCGCGGTCTTCGCACAGACGAACGACCCGGTCATCATGAAAATCAACGGTAACGACATCAAAAGGTCGGAATTCGAGTATTCATACAACAAGAACAACTCGGAGGGGGTCATCGACAAGAAGGATGTGCAGGACTACCTGCAACTCTATATCGACTACAAACTCAAGGTAGAGGCGGCTAAGGACGCAGGGATCGACACGCTCTCCAATATCAAGACCGAACTGCAGGGCTACAGGGAGCAGATGGTGTATCCCACCATCGAAAACCCTACATTCGTGGAGGCACAGGCGTACAAGACCTATCAGAACGCCCTGGCGTACTACGGAGGGGCCGACCTGCTGGAATGTCAGCATATCCTCGTGCTTATGAGGCAGGACGCAACAGAGGCACAGCAAAACGCGGCGAAAGTCACCATCGACTCCATCTACGATTGCATCAACCAGGGACAGGACTTCGCAGAACTGGCTAAGAAGCACTCGCAGGACCCGGGAAGCGCAAAAAGGGGAGGCCAGCTGCCCAAATTCGGAAAGGGACAGATGATTCCTGACTTCGAAAAAGCGGCCTACGAGCTTTCACCTGGACAAATTTCAAAACCGTTCAAGTCCACTGCGGGATGGCACATCATCAAGATGAACTCCAGGGCTCCTTTCGAACCTTATTCATTCCACCACGACAAAATCATCGAATTCCTCAACAAGCAGAACGGATTCAAGGAGGCAGCCGCTGAGGCCCTCATCGACTCCCTGGCCACGCAGAGGGGAGTGGACAAGACTGTAGTGTTCGACCAACTCTTCAACGAGATGATCCAGAAGGACTCTGACAACAAAAACCTCGCACAGGAATACTACGACGGCACGCTCATGTACGAAATCAGCAAGAACCAGGTGTGGGACAAGGCGGCACGCGACAAAGAGGGACTGGAGGAGTACTTCAAGGAGAACAAAAAGAAATACGCATGGACTGAGCCGAGATTCCGTGGCGCCGTCGTCTATGCCAAGGACAAGAATGTGTTCAAGGCTGCGAAGAAACTGGTAAAGGGCATGGATCCATACGAATGGCCAGAGGCCATCACCAAGGCCTTCAATTCCGACACTGTAAGAGTGGTAAGGGTGGAGAAGACCAATATCTTCAAGAAAGGAGACAACCGGGCGGTCGACAAGTTTGGATTCAAAGCCGATGCGGAAGTCAAGCAGATGAAGGAATTTCCTTTCTGCGGAGTCATCGGAAAACTGCTGAAGAAGCCGCAGGTCTACACCGACGTCAAAGGAGCGGTCGTAGCTGACTACCAGAAGGAAAAAGAGGACGAATGGATAAAGGCCCTACGTCAGAAATATCCTGTCGAGGTCTATCAGGACGTGGTCAACACCGTCAACAACCATTAACAGCTCCCCAAACTCTCGATTCCTCAAACTCTCGATTCCTCGATTCCTCGAAATCTCGAATCCATTAAACACGAATAGCCGTGTTTGTCGGCTATGCCGCAACATTGTTGCGGCCCCCATCACCAGCCGAAGCACAGCCCCAAAATCCGAAAACTAAAAAACTGAAAACTATCTATATGAAAAAAATCTTTTTTGCGACTCTCTGCCTGCTCGTCGCAGCCATCATGAACCCTCAGAAGGCTGAAGCTCAGTCGAACGTCATCGACGAGGTCGTGTGGGTCGTGGGCGACGAGCCTATCCTCAAGTCGGATGTCGAACAGGCAAGGCTCGAGGCCATCACATACCGAATGAGAATCGACGGTGACCCTTACTGCACCATTCCGGAGCAGATCGCTGTCAGAAAACTCTTCCTGCACCAGGCCGCTATCGACAGTGTGGAGGTGTCGGACACAGAGGTCATGAACAAGGTGGACAACCAACTCGAGGAGTTCGTCAGCATTCTCGGATCCAGAGAGAAAGTGGAGGAGCACTTCGGCATGAAATGGGCGCAGAAAAGGGAACAGCTTTTTGAGAACTTCAAGGACGAGATGATGATTGCGGAGGTCAGAAGAGGTCTGGTCAAGGACATCAAGGTCACACCGGCCATGGTGCGAAAGCACTTCAAGGACGTGCCGCAGGACAGCCTGCCGTTCGTGCCTACGAAAGTGGAGGTGCAGATTATCACACGCGAACCGCTCATCACTCCGGAGGAAATCGAACGGGTAAAGGCACAGCTCAGAGACTACACCGAACGGGTCAACTCAGGGACTTCTAAATTCTCCACGCTCGCCCTTATGTACTCTGAGGACGGATCGGCGAAGGACGGCGGAGAGCTCGGATGGACTCCAAGGGCTCAGCTTGCCACGGAATTTGCGGACGCTGCTTTCAAACTCACAGACCCGAACACTGTCTCTAAAATCGTGGAGACGGAATTTGGATTCCATATCATACAGCTTATCGAAAAACGAGGCGACAGAATCAACTGCCGACATATCCTCAAAAAACCAAAAGCCACTGAGGAGGCTATCATGAAAGCGATGGCGGACCTCGACTCCATCAAGGCCGAAATCGAAAAGGGACTCTACACTTTCGACGAATGCACGCAGTTCGTCTCGCACGACAAGGACACGCGTAACAACTACGGTATCATGAGATACCAGGACAGGGAGACGATGGATGTCTACACCAAGATGGAGATGAAGGAACTCCCGCCAGAGGTGGCAAAGCAGGTGGCGGGCATGAATGTCGGAGATATCTCCAAGCCTTTCCTCATGACCGACTCTAAAGGCAAGGAGGTGGTGGCCATTGTCAAACTCAGAGACAAGGTGGATGGACACAGGGCTACCATGAAGGACGACTACCAAATAATGCAGAATGTCGTACAGGCCAAAATCAGTGAGGAAAAAGTAGATAAATGGATACGCGACAAGCAGAAAGTCACTTACGTCAGAATCAACGAGGACTGGAGAAATTGCGACTTCCAGTACGACGGATGGATTAAGTAAGAATGAAAATATAACTTGCCTCAC
>CAMOTI010000169.1 GCA_946625675.1 uncultured Prevotellaceae bacterium
GTCGGTGGCTTGCTGCGACAGAAAATGTACTCCTCTGTGTACGTTTGCGTTCACGTTGTAGTATTCTTCCACCATCGCTTCCACCACGCAGCGCGGTTTCTGCGTCGTGGCGGCATTGTCGAGGTAGACCAACGGACGGTTGTAAACGGTTCTCGAGAGTATCGGAAAGTCGTCTCTGTTCATTTTGAAAGAGGATTGAATTTAGAAGTGGGAGTAGAAATAGGAGTAAAAGTGGGAGTAGAAATGGGAGTAAAAGTGGACATTTGTCTTGTCTTCTTGTCTCCTTGTCTTCTTTCCTTCTTTATTTACAAAGATTACATGTCTTGCATTTTTCCAGTTCTCCGAGGAATCGTTTCTCCACTTTCACGTAGAGTTTGCTTCGGAGTGGCTCGTAGGAAATTTGGTCGATCACCTGTCCCATGAATGCGTTTTTCAGCAGCATCCTTGCTTGCTCCTCCGGTATGCCTCTCTGCCGCATATAGAAGAGTGCCGTCTCGTCCATCACTCCGACTGTTGATCCGTGAGCGCATTTCACGTCGTCGGCATAGATTTCGAGCATGGGTTGTGAATACATCCTTGCCTCTGGGCTGGCACACAGGTTGTTGTTGGTCTCTTGCGATGATGTCTTCTGGGCGTCTTTCTCCACAAGAATCTTTCCCGCAAACGCCCCTACAGCCTGCTCGTCCACCACGTACTTGTACAGTTCGTTGGATGTGCAGTTTGGCGCAATATGTCGGATGAGCGTGTTGTTGTCGATATGCTGTGCTGCGCTCGCAATCGCGCAGCCGTTGAGAGTCACATCGGTGTACTGTCCTTCCATGACCACATCGCAGAGGTTGCGTGTTGTCCCGTTATGGAGCGTGATGCAGCTGTGACGCACGTTGCAGTCATTCTCTGTATGTATGTAGACGTTGGAGAATCGGTTCATCCCCGGAGTGGTTTCCTCAATCTCGTAGAGGTCGAGACGCGAATTGTCGTGGCAGAACACCTCCATCACCTGCGTTGTGAGGAATGCCTGCTGGTCTGTGGCATGGTCGCCCACGATGACGGTGGCGTCGGCTCCGCTTTCCAGGACTACGAGCATACGCCGGTTCATCATCGACGGTACGGAGCCGCGTATCCAGTTGTCCACATTGATAGGTTTCTCTACTTTTGTGTTTTTTGGCACATAGATGAGCAGACATTCGTGTGCGAGCATCGTGTTCAGGAGTGTGATGCCGTCTGACGTGTCGGCCAGCCTGTTGTAATAGGCCGTCATGTCCTTCGGGGCATCCTTCAGGCTGAAGATATAGTTGGATGGAGCGATTCCGAGTGGTGTGAAGAGGATGCCGTAGTTGGGTGCGAATGCCTTGTCCACGTCTGTGTACTTATAGCGCTCCACTTTTTGTGACGGAAACCCACACTGCTTGAACAACTCAAAGGCCTTCTCCCTTTCGTTGTTCATCACGGCTGTGCTTTTCGACATAATCATGTCGCGGCACTCACTATAGAATTCTATGTATTGCTGTTCGCTCATTGTTCTTCCTTAATCCAGTCGAATCCGTTGTCTTCTATCTGCTTTGCCAGTTCAGGTCCTCCCGTCTTGACAATCCTGCCGTCGAGCAGTACGTGTACCGTGTCGGGCGTGATGTAGTCGAGCAGCCTCTGATAGTGCGTGATAATGATGGCGGATGTTTCCGGCTTGCGCAGCTTGTTGAATCCCTCTGCCACTATACGCAGTGCGTCCACGTCCAGTCCGGAGTCCGTTTCGTCGAGTATGCAGAACGTAGGTTCGAGCATTGCCATCTGGAATATCTCGTTGCGCTTGCGCTCACCTCCGCTGAATCCTTCGTTCACGGAGCGGTTCACCAACTTGCTGTCCATCGACACAAGTTTACGCTTCTCACGCATCATCGACAGGAAATCAGAGGCTTTCATCGGATCGAGCCCCTGGTATTTCCTCTTGGCGTTGACGGCTGCTTTCAGGAAGTTTGCCATCGACACTCCTGGAATTTCGATAGGCTGCTGGAACGACATGAATATGCCGGCATTTGCACGTTCTTCAGGCTTCATCGCCAAGAGGTCGTGCCCATCGAATATGATGCTGCCTTCGGTCACCTCGTACGAGGGGTCTCCCACAATCACTTTGCTGAGTGTGGACTTACCGGCCCCGTTGGTGCCCATCAGCGCATGAATCTCTCCGTCTCGGATGGTGAGATCCACGCCTTTCAGTATTTCCTTGCCGTTGATGTTGGCATGCAGATTTTTTATTTCTAACATGATTTTGTTCTTTTTTTGATGGCTTTTTTTAGATGCTCTAGATTTTCTAGATATTCTAGATTCTATAGATATTTCTGCCTGGTTTTATTCGCTTTATCCTACGGTTCCCTCAAGGGAGACAGAGAGCAGTTTCTGGGCTTCCACGGCGAATTCCATGGGGAGTTTGTTGAGCACGTCCTTGGCATAGCCGTTCACGATGAGCCCGACTGCCTCCTCGGTGCTTATGCCTCGCTGGTTGCAGTAGAGGAGCTGGTCCTCCGATATCTTCGATGTCGTGGCTTCATGCTCCACGGTGGCGTTGTTGTTCTGCACGTCCATATAGGGGAAAGTGTGGGCTCCACATTCGCTTCCCAACAGCAGGGAGTCGCACGACGAGTAGTTGCGTGCTCCGTCGGCTTGCTTTCCCACTTTCACGAGGCCACGGTAGGAGTTCTCGCTTTTTCCTGCAGATATGCCTTTCGATATGATTGTGGACTTTGTTCGTTTGCCCAGGTGTATCATCTTTGTGCCAGTGTCAGCCTGCTGGTAGTTGTTTGTGACGGCTACTGAGTAGAACTCGGCCTGCGAGTCGTCGCCTTGCAGCACACAGCTCGGGTATTTCCATGTGATGGCTGATCCTGTCTCCACCTGTGTCCATGACAACTTGCTGTGGTGTCCTTTGAGCAGACCGCGCTTTGTCACGAGATTGAGCACGCCTCCTTTTCCTTCCGCGTCGCCTGGATACCAGTTCTGCACCGTGGAGTATTTTACCTCTGCATTGTCCATCACCACGATTTCCACGATGGCGGCATGCAGCTGGTTCTCATCTCGCATCGGGGCAGTACACCCTTCGAGGTATGATACATAACTGCCAGATTCGCAGACGATAAGAGTCCGCTCAAACTGACCTGTGTTTCGTGCGTTGATCCGGAAGTAAGTAGAGAGTTCCATCGGGCAGCGTGTGTTCTCGGGAATGTAGACGAACGACCCGTCGGAGAATACAGCTGAATTCAGTGCTGCGAAATAGTTGTCGCGGTATGGTACTACGCTTCCCAAGTGTTTTCTGACCAGATCAGGGTGGTTTTTGACAGCCTCGCTGATGGAGCAGAAAATGATGTTTTTCTCAGCCAGTTTCTCCTTGAACGTGGTTTTGACGGATACAGAGTCCATCACTGCGTCCACGGCCATTCCGCTGAGAGCCATACGTTCTTCAAGCGGTATTCCCAGCTTGTCGAAGGTCTTCATCAGTTCCGGGTCGATTTCCTTGTTTTCGCTCTGTTGCTGTTTCCTGGTAGGGTCTGCATAGTATGAGATGTCCTGATAGTCAATCTCGGGCAGACGCAGGTGTCCCCAGTTTGGAGCTTTCTGATCCTTCCAGTAGCGGAATGCTTTCAGACGAAATTCCAAAAGCCAATCGGGCTCACCTTTCTTCTGCGAGATGAGCCTTACGACGTCCTCGTTGAGGCCTTTGTCGATGATTTCAGTCTGTATGTCGGTGGTGAAACCGAATTTGTATTTCTCTTCTGCTACTTTTTTTACAAATTCGTTTGGCATTAAAAACTAGTTTTCAGTTTTTAGTTATCTGTTATCAGTTATCAGTTATATCTGATAGCTGCCAACTGACTTATAATCCGATTTCGTCGATTTTATCCTGAATGGAATGTTTCGGTGCTACTCCAGATGCTTCCTCAGTGGAGTCTGTCACGATGATGATGTCGGGTATGAATCTCTGTGACGCATGTTTCACCTTATAATATAAATCGTCTCTCTGTATAAGCGATTCGGTGCTTGTGCCGCCTTTGCTCTTGATGAAGTCGTATACATTGAATGCCACGCTGAGAATGAGCAGGTAGCCTGCAGCTCCAACCACAGCTCCAGCCAGCCTGTTGACGAAACTGAGGTGTATGGCCTTGAACGCCTTAGTGAGCAGCGACGCGATGAGGCCTAAGACGATGGGGAAGAGGATGACGATGGCAATGAAAGCGATGATGTCGGCTGTCGTCTCTTCAGTTCCCGTGAAGTCTGCCAAAACCTTTCCGAACTTGTCATACGCCATGACAGCCAGGAGCAGTCCCACGATGATGCCTCCCAGATTGGCTATTTGCTTGATGGCGCCTTGGATGTATCCAACCAAGGCGCCAATCAGGGCTACTATGATGATAAGTACTGTCATAATTTCTGCTTGATTTCCACCTCTGAGAAAGCTTCCAGCAGGTCGCCTTCCTTGAGGTCGTTGAAGTTAACGATAGAGATACCGCAGTCGAAGTTCAGTCCCACTTCCTTCACGTCGTCCTTGAAACGTTTCAATGCATTGATGCTGCCTGTGTGGATGACGATTCCGTCGCGTATCACGCGGATTTTGTCGCTGCGATGGATTTTTCCTTCAGTGACGATTGCACCAGCAACGGTTCCAACCTTCGTGATTTTGTAGACTTGCTTGACTTCAGCCGTTCCGGAATATTCCTCCTTGATCTCAGGAGCCAGCATTCCTTCCATCGCGCTCTTGATTTCCTCAATCGTGTCGTAGATGATGGAGTAGAGTCGTATGTCCACGCCTTCCTGCTCGGCGAGTCGTCGTGCAGGCTGGGAAGGACGTACCTGGAATCCGATGATGATAGCGTCTGACGCCTTAGCGAGCGACACATCGTTCTCAGAAATTTGTCCCACAGCTTTGTAGATGACGTTGACCTGAATCTTCTCGGTGGAGAGCTTGATGAGCGAGTCGCTCAATGCCTCGATGGATCCGTCGACGTCGCCCTTGACGATGAGGTTGAGGTCTTTCACTCCGCCGATTGCGATGTCGTGAGCCAGATCTTCAAGTCCCTTGCGCTTGGTTGTGCGTATTCCCTGCTCGCGTTTCAGCTGTTCGCGCTTGTTTGCCAGCTCACGTGCCGCTTGCTCCGTCTCCATCACATGGAACGTGTCTCCGGCAGTTGGTGCTCCGTTCAGTCCGAGAATCAGTGCAGGCTCTGCAGGCAGCACCTTGTCGATGCGCTTTCCGCGCTCGTTGAACATGGCCTTGATTTTTCCCCAGCTTGTTCCGGCAAGCACGATGTCGCCTTGTTTGAGCGTTCCGTTCTGCACCAGCACGGTTGCCACGTAGCCTCGTCCTTTGTCGAGCGACGACTCAATCACGCTTCCCACTGCCTTGCGGTTGGGATTGGCTTTGAGGTCGAGCATCTCTGCCTCAAGCAGCACTTTCTCCATCAGCAGGTCGACATTGATACCTTTCTTTGCAGAGATGTCCTGGCTCTGGTATTTTCCGCCCCAGTCCTCGACGAGGTAGTTCATGGCAGCCAGCTGCTCCTTGATTTTCTCAGGGTTGGCTCCCGGCTTGTCAATCTTGTTGATTGCAAACACCATAGGCACGTTTGCAGCAACTGCGTGGCTGATTGCCTCCTTCGTCTGTGGCATGATGTCGTCGTCGGCAGCTATGATGATAATCGCGATGTCGGTCACCTGCGCACCGCGCGCACGCATGGCTGTGAATGCCTCGTGTCCCGGTGTGTCGAGGAATGTGATACGTTTGCCGTTAGGCATCTTCACGTTGTATGCACCGATATGCTGTGTGATACCTCCAGCCTCTCCGGCAATCACGTTGGTCTTGCGGATATAGTCGAGCAGTGATGTCTTACCATGGTCGACATGTCCCATCACGGTGATAATCGGCGCGCGTGGCTGAAGATCCTCCTCTGCGTCGGCTTCTTCCTCGATGGCGTTCGAAACATCCTCGCTGACATACGTAGTTGAGAATCCGAACTCTTCAGCTACGAGGTTGATGGTCTCGGCGTCCAGTCGCTGGTTGATGGAAACCATAATGCCGATTTGCATACATGTTGCAATGACCTGTGTGACAGGCACGTTCATCATGGTTGCGAGTTCGTTGGCAGTCACATATTCAGTCAGTTTCAGGATTTTGCTCTCTGCATTTTCCTCCTCTTCCTGCTCTGCCATCCTATTGTGTATCGCCTCACGCTTGTCCTTACGGTATTTCACGCCCTTCTTCATTTGCTTTGAGGTCAGACGGGCGAGCGTCTCCTTCACCTGCTTTGATATTTCCTCATCGGTCAGTTCAGGTGCTTTCGCATTTTTGTTCTTCTTCTTTTTCTTTCCCGACTGCTGAGCCCCCTGCTGGTTTTGCTGCTGGTTCTGCTGCTTGTTCTTCTTGCGGGGGTCGGTGGTCTGCTGTGCTGCCTCTGCGTTGATGTCGACGCGCTCCTTTCCAATGCGTGTGCGCTTCTTCTTCTTTGCAATCTCTCCCTCATGGGCTTGACGCATGGCTTCTTTTGCTTCTTTGCGCTGACGCTCTTTCTCCTCTCGTTCTTTCCTTTTCTCGGCTTTTGACTTCTTGTCAGGACGGGTCTTGGAGTTGAGGTTGCTCAGGTCGATAAAGCCCACTTGCTTCACTCCTGTTGTGGGTGTCTCAGTGCGGAAAACTCCGTCTTCGTCCACCTTTCCCATCACTTTCTGCTTCTGCTTCTTCTCCTTTTCCTTGTGAGATTGTGTGTCAGGCTGAGTTTTCTCCTCGTCTTTCACAGTTTCTTTGCTTTCAGAGAGGGCAGGTTCCGGTGATTCTGTTAGCGTCTTAGCCACAACTGCAGGCTCTTCGTTTTTCTCTTCCTTCTTTTCCTCCTTTTCAGCTGTCGCAGCAGTTGCGCTTTCCTCCTTCGGCTGCTCAGCCTCCACAACAGGCTGTGTCTGAGGCTTGGCGTCCGTCTGTGTCTTCTCCTCTGCAGGCGTTTCATTCTGGGGCTGTGGTGGAGTCACTTGGACTCTCTCTTCTTCTTTTTTCTCTTCAGACTTAGGCTGCTGAAGATCCTTGATGTTGCCCACTACCTTGAACTGCTGCTTGGTCTCAGAAGGTGCTCTGAATATTTCAGGCTTCTGTCGCTTCTCCTGCTTGAGGCGTTCGCGTTCTTGCCGTTCGCGCTCTTTCTGCTTCTGAATCTCCTCGTGTTTCGTCTTGTCGGCGCCGAAAGCATCCATGAGCAGTTTGTACTGCTCATCCGTGATCTTTGCGTTAGGGCTGGCGTCTTGCAGCGCCTTGCCCTTCTTCTGCAGGAATTCGGCCACGGTGTTAATTCCCACATTCAATTCTCTTAATGCTTTATTGAGTCTTGGCATGTATGTTGATTTTGGTTTTTACTTTATTACTTAATGGGCGGTCGCTTCTTGTTTCGCCGCGATATGGCGGATGCTGCAGCCTTGTAGGCTGGTGGAGACTATTCTTCCTCGAACTCAGCACGCAGTATGCGTAGCACCTCGTCGACGGTTCCCTCTTCGAGGTCTGCTTTCTCAATCAGCACCTCCCTTGGTGTGTCGAGCACGCTCTTGGCTGTGTCGAGTCCGATGTTCTTGATGGCCTCAACCACCCAATCCTCAATCTCGTCCTTGAACTCGTCGAGGTAGATGTCCTCGTTGTCGCTGTCGCTTCCGAGGTCTCTGAATACGTCGATTGAATATCCAGTGAGCATGCTGGCTAGCTTGATGTTGAGTCCGTTCTTTCCGATGGCCAGTGACACCTGGTCTGGCAGGAGATATACGCTGGCTTTCTTTGCCTCCTCGTCAATGGATATAGAGTTGATCTTTGCCGGGCTGAGCGCACGCTGTATGTAGAGCTTGATGTTGCTGGTGTAGTTGATCACGTCGATGTTCTCGTTGTGCAGCTCTCTCACGATTCCGTGAATACGGCTTCCCTTGACGCCTACGCATGCACCAACCGGGTCGATTCGGTCGTTGTAGCTCTCGACCGCGATTTTTGCACGTTCTCCTGGTATACGAGCGATCTTATGGATGATGATGAGTCCGTCGTTGATTTCTGGCACCTCAGCCTCGAGAAGTCTCTGCAGGAAGTCGGGCGATGTTCTTGACAGAATGATTTTCGGATTGCTGTTGGCGTTGTCCACCCTTAGTATGACTGCTCGTGTGGACTCTCCCTTGCGGAAGAAGTCTCCCGGAATCTGTTCAGACTTCGGCAACAACAGTTCGTTGCCTTCGTCGTCGAGAATGAGCACCTCTCGTTTCCATATCTGATAGACCTCTCCGTTGACAATCTGTCCCACCTTGTCCGCGTATTTGTTGTAGAGGTTGTCGTGCTCGAGCTCGAGAATCTTGGCTGCCATGGTCTGACGCAGGTTCAGTATAGCCCTTCGTCCGAAGTCAGCGAAATTCACCTTCTTGCTCAACTCCTCTCCCACCTCGTAGTCAGGATCTTCCTTCTGCGCATCCGACAAGGCTATCTCAGCAGCTTCGTTCTCCACTTCTCCGTCGGGAACAACCGTACGGTTCCAGTAAATCTCGAAGTCGCCCTTCTCGGGGTTCACAATCACGTCGAAGTTGTCGTCATGACCGTACATCTTCTGAAGCACACTTCTGAACGAGTCCTCAATCACGTTGACGAGTGTGGCCTTGTCGATCTTCTTGCTTTCCTTGAAGTCTTTGAATGTGTCCGACAAGTTTACGCTTTCTATTGCTTTCTTTGTTGCCATTTTGATATGTAGTTTTTGTTTTTTCTTTGAGTCTGTACGGGCTTATTTGAAGTCGATGACCGACTTCACCCATTTCACGTCTTCATAGCTGTAGGTGTATTCCACTTCTACAAGCTCAGGTCGTTTCTTTCCTTCTATTCTCTGTTTTTCTTCCACGGCCACCACGAAATGGTCGGGGTCGGCTTCAATCAGGGACCCAAGCTGCTTCTTTCCCTCTTTCGTCATCAGCTCGACGTCGTAGCCGATGTTGTTGATGTATTGCTGAAGCACTTTGAACGGCTGTCCGATGCCAGCAGAACCGACTTCCAGCTCATAGTCATCGATTTCGGGCTGGCACTGCTCGTTGATAAAACGGCTGAGTTCGCAGCAGTCTTCAATCCATACACCGTCCTTGTGGTCTATCTCAACCGTGATTTTGTTGTCTTTGTCTACGTTTGCCTCTACGAGGAAATATTCTTTGTCCTTGAGCCATTCCTCCGTTAGCTCGGTGATTCTTTGCTTATCTATCATATATTCTCTCTGACCGGGTGTGAACAATATTTCTTGTTTTGTATGATAATAAATTAGGAGGAACCCTAAGGCACCTCCTATCCGGTCAGTTGCAAAGTTACAACTTATTTTGCTTATTTCCAAAGGTTTTTCGAAAAAAATGCGAAAAACAGGGCCCTTTTCATCGTTTTTTGTGAAAAAGGGCCCAGTATTCGTGTTTTACTTAACGTTTTTCGTACCATTTCTGAAGCACAAAGAATGCTTTCTTCTTTTCTCCTTTGTCGCTCACCAGTCCTTTTCTGTTGTAGTAGTCCTGGATTCCTGGCAGCACGCGTCGGGGCGAGCGGAAATCCTTCAGAATCCAAGGTGTCGTACCGGCCAGTCCATCGATTTTTTCTATCATCGCCAGGTTCTCGATGTAGAGGTTCTCCTGGAACTCCTCAGTCCAACGCTGGTTCTTCTCTCCATGCAGCCCAGCTCTGGCTCCGCCTCCGAACTCACTGATGATGACTGGCTTCTCGTATGGTATTTCCCATGTCATCTTGGGTGCGTCGTTCACGTCGCGGTACCATCCCACGTATTGGTTGAAGCTGATGATGTCTACATACTGGTTCATGTTGTCGCTGAGTCGGTTTACGTAGTTGGACGCACTGGTCACTTCCATGGCCATGCTGATGAGACGTGTGTTGTCGAGATTGCGTGCACATGTGGCCAGATTGCTGAGGAACGCGTCGCGCTGTGGACTGTGTGGCGTCTCGTTGGCGATGCTCCAGACGATGATGTTGGCCCGGTTCTGGTCGCGCAGAATCATGTCGCGCAGTTGGTTGCGCGCGTTCTCCAATGTGGACGGGTTGGTCCAAGCGATGGTCCAGTAGCATGGGATTTCCGACCACAGGAGAATCCCTTGACGTTCGGCCTCCCTCACAGCGTGCTCGTTGTGGGGATAGTGAGCAAATCTCATAAAGTTGCATCCCAGCTCCTTAGCCCATGATATGAGCGTGCGTGCATCGTCTGCTCCGTTCGCCCTTCCTCCTCCGTATGCCTTCTCTTCGTGTGCGCTGATGCCTTTGAGGTAGATGGGCTTTCCGTTGAGCAGTATCTGCTTTCCGCTTGTGGTGATGCTGCGGAATCCGATTTCGTCGTTGATGGTCTCTCCTCCTTGGCTAATCACGACTTTGTAGAGTTTTGGACTCTCCGGGCTCCACAGCTGGGGCTTGGCTTTCAACTCCGTGCTCACATCGCCAGAGGCATCGGTTGTGAGCGTCTTCTTGATTTTCAGCTCGGGAATGCTCAGTGTGACGGTCTCTCCTGCCACGGCTTTGTTGAGATGTGCCGTGAAGTGTATTTTTTTGAAGTCCTCCCGGTCGAGCGCCAGCTTGTAGTTCTCCACATAGGTGTCGTTCACTTCCACGAGCAGTACGTCGCGTGTGATGCCTCCGTAGTTCCACCAGTCGAAAATCTGTGTGGGTACATCCTCGGCATGACGTTTGTTGTCTACTTTCAGTATCAGCACGTTCTTTCCGTCCTTCAGCGCGTCTGTGATGTCGGCGTTGAACGGGGTGAATCCTCCCGCATGGTGTACCACCTCCTTGCCGTTCACGTAAACATGGCTGTCGTAGTTGACGGCTCCGAAATAGAGCAAAGTGCGCTTGCCAGTATGCCTTGTGTAATCGAACTCGCGCTCAAACCACACGGTTCCTTCGTAGAAGAAGAGACGCTCGTCCTGCGTGTTCCAGTCGCCGGGAATTTTCATCGTAGGAGATGCGTCGAAGTCGTATTCAATCAGGTCCTCCGGCTTTTGTGGTTTCGCATTGCGGAAGAAGCCCCATCTTGTGGGGTTCATACGGTAGTCGTAGTATCCCTCCTCCTGCACGTCGACAATATAGTGCCAGTCGCCGTTAAGGCTGACACTCTGTCGGTTGAACACATTGCCTACGACGGGCAGATACTCTGCGGCACGGACTGACATGCTCAGCAGTGCCATAAGGATGAGAATCGCTGTTTTTTTCATTTTTAAATATCTTCTATGCTTTATGAATTAGTAACTCAGGTTTAAATATCTAAATGAAATTCGAAAATTCTGGCAACTGGTACCGTAAAGCCTTATCTCACCATCACTTTCTTTCCGCCCACGATGTAGATGCCAGGCTTGAGACCTTCCGTGGAGTTTGTGCCTGTGCGCACGAGTTGTCCGGAGAGCGAATATATGTTTCCGTCCTGCGTGGCGTGGCTCTCATCGGCCATGATGTCGTCGATGCCCACGGGGAAGGAGTTGTTGTTCGTGTTTCCGTATACGTTGGTCTGGTAGAGTTTCACCTTGTATGGCCATTGCTCGTCGTCGGTGGTCCTGCCGTTCCATCCGCGCGGCCAGTAGTCGGTGGGTGCGCCGGTGACGACGAGCCACAGGTATGAGCATCCTGATGGGCAGTCGAACGCAGCGGTTTCTCGTGTCTGGTCGTAGGTGGCGGTGGCGATGTCGCCGTACAGCCGTGTTCCGTCTTTTTTGAGAGCCACGAATCCGAACTTCCATCCGGCTGCTTTCGATTTGTAGGCGATGTATCCGGTCTCGTCAGGCAGTCCGATCAGCTCGGCATACACGGTCTTGGCGCTGGATGGCACGTTCAGCCTGATGGCGTTGTTTCCGAAATTCTCCACGCAGTTGGCTGCTGTGGGCTTGAAATATCCCTCGGTGTCTTTTGTCATAGCGGTTTGTGCCCGCTTCCCGATGGTGCTGTTGCCGTATTTGCGGATGGGTTCCATGTCGAAGGTGGTCAATCGTGCCGCATATTCCCACATCTCGTTGTTCAGCTGTTCCAGCTTCTCTTCCTGTGAGAGACTGCTGTCCATCGTCAGTCGCATATAGGCCTGGAGAGGGTCCTCAAGTCGTACCGACTCGTTCCAGAGCTGTCCGATGAAGCCCATGCCATGTTTGTGGCACATATAGTCCTGGATGAAGTAGTTGTTGTAGCGCAGTTCCTCTGCGAACGGGTTTTTGTGCAGGCCGTTCAGCGTGTTCGTCAGCCACTCGTTGTTGAACTGGTAAGTGGGGTAGTACTTGTATGCCTGCCACTGTGCGCACATCTCCCAGAACACGTTGCCGTTTCCGGAGTTCATCCATGTGTACATCCATCCGTTCTGGTTGTTGTTGTCGCAGTGTACCTGATACTGGAAGCAGTGACCAATCTCATGGGCCACCGTCTGTCCGCTTCTTGAGGTGTGTGCCCCGTTGGACAGGGTGAGCATTCCGATCTGGTCGTCGATACCGCTTCCGTTTGCGGTCCATTCGCTGGTGCTGAGCAGACGGATAATCATCTTGTATGTGTCCGTCTTCGACTTCCCTTCGTTGATTGTGATGAACTTCAGGCTGTCGGCATAGAACTCAAAGATCTTGTCGGCCGTCTCGAGGATTTCAGGCACAGAAGCCGGCACTTCCGTCCCATAGCCTTTCTCCCAGAACAAGATCCAGTGCTTCGACTGGTAGCTTCGCTCGTAGCAATACTGGCTGTTGGCGTTTTTCAGTTGGGCGTCGGTGCCGCATGCGCTGGTGCTGCAATAGATTTTCTTGTCCACTGCGCTGATGCGGTTGTTGATGGCGCTGACGGCTGCGTTGAGTTGGAATTTGGACAGTTCGTAGTCAGTCAGTTTGTTTTCTGCCGTTTCGATGGCGTTCTCCAACAGCCCCAATGCCACGGACTTTCGCTCCACGTCTTTCCACCATCCCTGCACTTTCTTCGCGTAGTCGATGCGGTCCTGTAGCGCGTCATAAAGCGCGCGCGACGCCTCGGCTGCCGACAGCTGGGTTTCCAGCTCTTTCTTGGCGGATTTCAGCTGCTCGTACAGCGCATCCTTGTCCCCTTCGTAGGTCTCGCTCTTGGCTTGTTCGGCGAGTGCTGAGGCGCTCTCCATAGCAGCTTTCAATGGTTCTGCCACACTCGTCTGAATGCCTTTTTCCAGCAACTCGCCGGCATGTGCCGCCATATCTTCGACGACTCCGGCATAGTCTGCCATCGTCAACTCGCTGTCGTAAGTCAGCGTGAAGTAGTCCACGCAGAGCCAGTTGCCAGTTGCGTTCTCTGCCTTCACGCCAATCTCGACGCTTCCCTCACCGTCCACCACGCTGAAGCTCACGCTGTACTGGCGCATCGCCGTGATAGGGGTCTGCTTGTGTCCAGCGTAGAGGTAGGCGCCGGTCTGTGCCTTGCCGCTGTTGGCTGTGCTCGATGATGCATTCTGCTGGATATGAAGGGCATACACTTTCAGGGTGTAGTTTCCGTCGTTAAGCCCGCTCAGTGTGCGCGACACGTAGGCGTCAGGGATGTGCTTACCGCGGTCGGTCCAGATTTCCATGTAGTAAGTCCCTTTCTTGCGGGTGAAGACCGAGTTGCTCTGTTGCGTCATGTTCGTGTTCCAACCGGTGGTTCCGCTCTCAAAACTTGCGTTGCTGATCTCTATGTCGGTCTGGGCATGCCCAAACACGCATAATATCATAAAATAAATGCAAAAAAGTATTTTTTTCATATTGTTTGTTTTTTTATATCTTTCGTTCAAACGACCTCCACAGTCATTCCTTCGTTGCTGGCGATGGTGTTGGGAAAAATGGGCTGTGCTTCTTTCAGAAACAGGCTGTCGTCGTCGTAGCGTGATGAGAAATGCCCGATCAAGAGCTGCTTCACTTCGGCGGCTTGTGCGATGGCTGCAGCCTGTGCGGCAGTGGAGTGCCCGTATTTCTCAGCCTGGTCTATCTCGCTCTGTAGATAGGTGGACTCGTGATAGAGGAGGGTTGTCCCTCGTAGCTGTGGTATCATTGCCGGGTTGTAGCTTGTGTCGCTGCAGTAGGCGTATGAGCGAGGCTGGAATGTGCACTCTGTGGTCAGTTCGCTGTTGGGGATGACGGTGCCGTCAGGCTTTCTCCAGTCAGCTCCGGCTTTGATTCGCCCGAACTCAGTCTGTGGTATTCCCAGCGCAAGGCATTTCTGCGGAAGCAGCACCCGTGGCTTCTTCTTCTCTCTGAAAAGGAATCCGCAGCATGGTGTACGGTGGTTGAGCGGTATGCTTTCCACCGTCATGTTTCTGCCGTCGTAGAGCACTGCTGCCTTGCACGTGTCGATGGCGTGCATGAGCAGAGGAAAGGACAACTTGCAGTAAGTGCTGAAGTCATATTCGAGAGGTTCTTTCAGGTCCTCGGGCAGCCAGATATGGAGCGGCGACTTGCGGTTCTGTATCAGGTCGAGGCTTGAGACGAAAGGCAGGAGACCGTAGAAATGGTCGACGTGTGCGTGGCTGATGAAGATATGGTTGAGGTTGGCGGTTTTGAACCCGAATTTCCATATCTGTGCCTGGATGCCTTCTCCGCAGTCCACCATGAATCGCTCGTTGTGTACACACACCAACTGCCCGCTCGTCATATGACGCTGGTTTGGGAAAGCTGCGCCGCAGCCTAATATGTTCACTTCGAAGCGTTCCATCTTGGTTTAAGAATACTTGTGTCCGACAGCCTGACATGGAGTGGGGCATGTCTGCGATTTGCTTTGTCGTCTGTTTTTTTCTGCTTGTGTGCAAACCATTTGCAAATTTATATAAAAATATTGAAATTTTTGTTTTTTCCTAAAATAAAACATCGCTTGTCCCATGAATTGAGACAACTTGCCCCGTACTTTGCGCCATACAGCTGAACAACACACGCAAAGGGAGTTCACAAGGCCGGCCAGGGATTCAGCCCGAACGAAGATTCCGTTTCTGAAGGAGTCAGGGAGATAGGCGCGGTTCCAAACCAGGCTTTCGTGAACTCCTCCTTCTTTTTTTCCGAGCTTTGACATCATTGGCGCACCTTGCTGTCTTCTCTTCTTCATTATTAAAACGAGGCAACTTGTTTTTTTAGGCTACTTCACATTTTCTATTTCCTTTTTTTTCAATAAATTTGCTTCGACGGAATAAAATTCATATTTTTGCATATTCATTTATTAATACACTCAAACAAAAACTACTACTATGTACAGCAATCCAGCCGACTGTCTCTATTGCACGAACAATGAGACACTGCACAACCTCATGATTCAGATTGCGGAACTGCGTGTTTCGCGTGTTTTCCTTTTTAAGGAGCAGACCTACCGCGGCCGTTGCCTCGTGGCTTACAACGGTCATGTGAACGACCTCAATGAGCTGAGCGACGATGAGCGCAATGCGTTCATGGCCGACGTGACCCAGGTGACCCGTGCCATGCAGAAAGCCTTTAATCCGGAGAAAATCAACTATGGGGCTTACAGCGACAAGCTCAGCCACCTCCATTTCCATCTCGCTCCCAAATACGTGGACGGGCCAGACTACGGCGGCACATTCCAGATGAATCCCGGCAAGGTGTATCTCTCCGACGAGGAATACCAGCAACTCATCGACGCCGTGAAGGCTAATCTCTGACTTCGGGTCGTCTGCGTAAGTAAATCCATAGTCCCTCATTTTTCTTTCAACATTCAGCATTAAACTCTAAACTCAACAGAGTAACTTTACTCTAAACTCAACAGAGTAACTTCACTTTAAACTCTCAACTCAACAGAGTAACTTCACTCTAAACTCTCAACTCTAAACTCTCAACTAATCTATGTTTGTCTCGACAGAACGTGTGTTCGCCATATTCAAGGAGCTGAACCAAATACCCCGCCCTTCCCATCACGAGGAGCGCGTGGCTGATTATCTGTGCCAGTTTGCACAGCGTCTTAACCTCGACTACGACCGCGACAGCCACAACTGTGTGGTGATACGCAAGCCGGCCACTCCCGGACATGAGCATGCGGAGCCGGTTGTGCTGCTCAACCACATGGACATGGTGTGCGTGGGTATGGCTGATCCGCTCAACTCGCCAGTGGAGACCTACGTGGACGGAGGGTGGATGAAAGCAAGGGGAACATCCCTGGGAGCCGACAACGGAATCGGACTTTCCATGGCCTTGGCGGTTCTCGAAAGCCAGGACATCGTGCACGGTCCCCTTGAGGTCATCACGACCACCAACGAGGAGGACGGCATGTCGGGTGCTTCAAATCTTTCACCGGACTTCATCAAAGGACGGAAGGTTATCAACCTCGACTCCGAGGACTACGACACCATCACCACCGGCGCGGCTGGTGCCTGCCTGCAGTTCCATCGCATTCCTGTCCAATGGCAGGATGTGCAGGAGGCCGACCGGCTGTGGTTCCGAATCCATTTCATGGGTGGGCTCGGAGGACATTCAGGCGTGGACATCAACAAGGGCCGGGCGAGCGCAGTGGAGATGGCATGCCGTCTGCTCACCAAAATCCATGAGGCGCACGACATGGACATCGCCCTGTTCAACGCTGGAGAGGCCAACGCGTCTATCGCCTCAGCGGCTGAAATCGTCGTGGCTGTCTCTTCCCCTGCGGCCGTGTCGTTTGTGGAGAAACAAGTGGAACAGATGAACAGCTGGCTGAAAAGCCATTATGGACAGACGGATCCTGGGATGCGTTGTACGATAGAGCGCTGTGATGCTCATCCTCGCGTGGCCGACAGGGCGGCTGTAGACACATTGTTATATTGCCTGGGGCATATCCCGCAGGGGGTGGTGGCCATGAGCCAGGTCATGGAAAACACCGTGGAAACTTCCAACAACATCGGCCGTGTCGGCACACAGGATGACCATTTCTTCGTCTCTACCCACACGCGCAGCTTCGTTGATGAGGACATGGAAATTCTCAGCCGGCGAATTGCCGAATGCTTCGCAAAGCGCGGTGGTGAGTCCGAAATCATCATGTCGGCGCCGGCATGGCAAGAAAACCAACACTCCGACTTCCTGAAGCTCACGTCCGACACTTTTGACGATGTGCTGGGATGGCGGCCGCGCATGGTGGCCATGCATTTTGTGCTTGAGGCGGGCTTCTTCGTTCAGAAATTCCCGGGAATCGAGATGGCCAGTATCGGGCCGCGTATCGTCGAGCCCCATTCTGCGTCTGAGCGCGTGGAGCTGTCCACAGTCGACGATATATGGAAGGTGCTTGTCGAGTTGCTCGGCAGGCTGGCATAGCCCAAGTGAAGTTTGCTGATGAAAGACGGACAAAGGCAGGCTCTGAGACATGTTAATATTCGTAAGTCTTCCATTTTTATTTTAGAAACTTAAGTTGGTCGTCCATATTTAAAAAATTAGAGTTATGAAAAAAGTATTGATTTATTTATGCCTGATGGCATTTCCTCTGGCATTGTCAGCCCAAAGCAAACGTGGCGACGTGAACTCGGACGGAAAAGTGGACATATCCGACATTGTGGCTGTGATTAACATCATAGCGACGGGAGGAGACGACATTGTGACTAAAACGGTCACATATGAGGTGGATGGAGTCGCATTCAACATGGTCAGTGTGGAAGGCGGCGTGTTTAAGATGGGGTCGGAGTCAGGCAACGATGATGAGAAACCCGTCCACGAAGTGAAGCTCAAAAGTTTCTCCATCGGTCAGACCGAGGTGACTCAGGAACTGTGGGAGACCGTGATGGGCACGAACCCGTCGAAATGGAAAAGTCTGAAGCTGCCTGTGGAGAATGTGTCGTGGAACGACTGCCAGACCTTCATCACGAAGCTGAACACGCTGACCGGTCAGCAGTTCCGCCTGCCCACTGAGGCCGAGTGGGAGTATGCCGCCCGTGGCGGGAGCCAAAGCAAGGGCTATACCTACAGCGGCAGTAACAGCCTCGACGAAGTAGCGTGGTACTCATCAAACAGCGGTAGCAAGACTCATGAAGTGGCCACGAAGTCTCCGAACGAGCTGGGCATCTACGATATGACCGGCAACGTTTGGGAATGGTGCCAGGACTGGTATGGCGACAACTATTACGCTTGGTCTGTGATCATTAACCCTACCGGACCGTCCTCGGGCTCCTACCGCGTGTACCGTGGTGGCAGTTGGAGCCACTACGCGAGGTACTGTCGTGTGCCGATTCGCTGCAGCATCACCCCTGACTTCCGCAACTACGACCTCGGCTTGCGCCTTGCCCTTTGAGTTCCTGTCAAAAAAAGGAATAACAAACTAAAAGGAGCATTCCTGGTGCGGACAGGAAGAAAATTCCAATGAAAAGGAATTTTCACCGGTCCGCACCAGGAATGCGACGCAAAAAAATATGTGCAGTTTAGGAATTTTGTACACTCGTTGGGAGACGATGGCTTGCAGGAGGCAGAGCTGAATCGGTTCCTGCGGGTTCATCGCAATTGACACCCGACACCGGGAGCGTGGATCTGGTGGAGGCACTGCCACCCGGAGGGGTGTTGGGTTGTTTGTAGAAAAAACTTAAATACTAAATCGTAAATACAATCTTAAAATGAAACGTATCCTTTTAATGATGGCAGTAGCTGTTGTAACGACACTGTCATGCACTGGGCAGAACCAGAACAAAACAAGTGAACAATCAAAAACTTCAGACATGAAGACATTAGTGACTTACTTTTCCGCCACAGGAACCACGAAAAAGGCTGCTCAGCAGCTGGCGGACATCATCGGAGCCGACCTCTATGAGATCACGCCGGAAACACCATACACCGACGCAGACCTCGACTGGACCAACAAGCAGTCGCGCTCATCCGTCGAGATGAAGGACCTCAGCAGCCGGCCTGCCATCAAGGGAACCGTCGACAACCTCAGTCAGTATGACACCGTCTATATCGGATTCCCGATCTGGTGGTACACGGCACCTACCATCATCAACACTTTCATCGAGGCCAACGACCTCAAGGGAAAGACTGTCGTGCCGTTTGCCACATCGGGCGGAAGCACCATCGAGAAGTCTTGTGAAGACCTCAAGAAGACCTATCCCGGCCTGAAATGGAAACAAGGAAAACTGCTCAACTCCATCGACCGTGCTGAAATTGAGGCATGGGCCAAAGAATAAACGCTTGATGAGCATAGTTTATCCTTCATCGGCCTGAAAAGCCAGAACATAAAAAACGTAGCCAGAGACAACCTGGCTACGTTTTTTTTAGGCTATTATATGGAATGAACCCTCAATTCCTATAGGAACCGGTCTTCCGCCGTCTTCATCAGGGAACCAGTCGGGCATAGGAACCGGCAGTAGGGGCGTGGGATGAAAATGCTGACAATGGTGCTTACGACGGCCAGCGCGATGACCACCCAAGAAGCTACCTGGACGATGAAAGCCTTGAAGAACTCATAGTCGATCCAGTCGAAATAGATGCCGCTGACCATCAGAATCATCAGAACCACCCAGAGAATACGCCGGAACCAACACAACCCTTTCAGTGTGGCTATCGACAACTTCCATTTCTTTTTGCTCAGCTTGCCTGCCAGGTCCTGCAAAGATCCGAAAGGACATATATGGGTGCAGTAGTGAGTCTTCTTGCCGAACAGTGGATAGATGAACGCGGTGATGAGCATGATAATCGGAATGAGGTCCACCCACCAGTCCATACCGTTAGACAAGGCACGCAGGAACGTCGTGTAGTTCAGGAATGTGCCGCACCAGAAGCCCAGCACCCCCACGTTCAGCAGCAGCTGGACCGTGCGGAACGTCTTTCCCTTGAAGAACAACGGGACGATCGCCCCCATCAACACCACGATAAGCTCGATGATGCTCTTTGCCGACAAGTCCATGGTGCCCAGTCCGGAGAAGGCGTCACCAGATTTGTCGGATTCCGGCATGTGGGCGCTGGCATACGACAGTCCGGCGCGTATGTTGGCCATGATGGCATTCGACGAGAACGTCGCGCCACTCACCGCGTCTACCTGCAGCTGCATGCCTTCCTCTATCGTCTTGTCTTTCCAGCTGGCGATAATCACCTGCGCCTCTTCGAAAAACTCAGGTGTCTCGTCGTTGGCCAGTGCTTTCAGGTCCACAATCTTGCCGTCCTTGATCCTCAACTCCATCGGGACAGGACCGGCATAACCGTCGACATCCTTGCACAGACTCGTCGTATTCACCACAATCGTGCCGTCGTCTTCAGTCTGAAGCACTTCTGCACCGGCGCCAGCCAGGCTGTCGGTTGTCAACTCAGTCTTACTCTCGCCTCCTATTTTTTGGCCCAGGAGCTTGCCGTTCTTCTGGATGGCTGCTACGGCCATCACGGCGATGCATATCAGCAGCATCACGATTTGTCGGATTCTCTTCATATATATAAATTTTGGCTTTCTCGCTTTTCGGGCAACAAATTTAGGAATTTATTTTCATTTCTCAAAATCATTCATGAAAAAAGCCCTTTTTGCCCGTGTATAATCCACGGATGAAACACTGCTCTTTTTGACTGCCAAGAAACGGTGCTGGTTTAGCGTAATAATCCGAAAATGTGTGTGATAACAGCCTGTGGAAACATTTTTGCACAACTTTGAAAACATTTTTACATTATTGAATATGATACGCGTACACATAAAGAAACAATTATTAACTTTTGTTCGGTTTTTTTGTGATAATTTTGTACCGTCGAAAAATAGCCGACGAAAACGCTTCTTTTCTGACTGATTGCAATGGTTAGACTTCGGCAGAAACCGCTTTCGACTACTAACACGTCCGACACAATAATAACACGAAAATATTTCTATTAATTACTAACTAAAAATTCAAACTAATGAGAAAGACGTTTCTTTTCAAAGTTGCAGTGATAGCGCTTTTCCTGCTCTTCCCTGCAATGAATGTGATGCAAGCGGGCTTGATCTCTGCACGTGCAATCAAGGGTACGGTGGTTGATGCGGCTAACGACGAGCCGCTCATCGCTGCTTCCGTACAGGTTGAAGGCACATCGAAGGGAATGATGACCGACATGAACGGTAACTTCACCCTTGATGTCAACGACGGAGAGACGCTTGTAGTGACTTACGTCGGCTATGTCACCCAGCGGATCGTAATCCAGGGACAGACAAACCTGACCATTCGAATGGTGGAAGACTCACAGCTGCTCAACGAGGTGGTGGTAGTGGGTTACGGCACGATGCAGAAAAAACTCGTCACTGGAGCCACCATCCAGGTTAAAGGTGAGGATGTGCAGAAACTGAACACCACCTCGCCCCTGCAGGCACTTCAGGGACAGACACCGGGTATGGCCATCGTCTCCACTTCCGGACAGCCGGGTGAGGGCATGAAGGTCACAATCCGTGGTCTCGGTACGACCGGAGACTCAGGTCCTCTCTACATCATCGATGGTGTCCGCGGTGACATCAGCACCGTCAACCCTGCCGACATCGAACGTATTGACGTGCTCAAGGACGCAGCTAGTGCTGCCATCTACGGTAGTCAGTCTGCCAACGGTGTCGTGCTCGTGACGACCAAGAACGGTAAGGACGGTAAGGCTGTCGTTTCGTTCGACGGATATATCGGATGGCAGAACGTGGCTCGTAAGGCGAAGATGCTCAACTCGAAGCAGTACATGGCCATCATGGACGAGCAGAACGTCAACTCGGGCAGCACACCTTACGACTGGACAAGCTACACCAGCATCTACGACAAGGACGGCAAAGTATATGACACCGACTGGGTGGACCAGATGTTCAAGGACAATGCCAAGCAGCAGAGCTACACCATCGGTGTAACGGGTGGAAACGCAAAGAACACCTATGCTCTCTCTCTCGGATACATGAGCCAGGAAGGTATCATCGGTGGCAGCAAGGTAAGTAACTATGAGCGCTACAACTTCAGACTCAATGCCGACCAGGACATCATCGAGAACTTCCTCAAGGTCGGTGAGCAGGTCAGCTTCGTCTACGACAAGAAGCGGGGTATCAGCGTCGGCAACCAGTACAACAACACGCTGCGCAGTGCATTCGGAACCAGCCCGCTCGCACCAGTCTACAGCGACAACAACATCTACGACAGCCCGTATAACGACACGAGCAACAGCGACTGGTACAACGCGGACGGCAACCCCTACGGTGCCATGATGACTACGGTGAACAACAAGTCGAAGAACGCCTATTTCTCTGGCAACGTATATGCTGAGATGCAGCTTATCAAGGACCTCAAGTTCCGCACCACTTTCGGAGCGCGCTACACTTCAACAGACTACCGCAGCTTCACTCCGCTCTACCACTTCTCCATCTACTCTTTCAACGACACCCGCACCTCGGCTGCTCAGAGCAAGAATGACGGATGGGAACTCACATGGACCAACACCTTAAATTATAAGTTTGACCTCGCCAGCGACCATCACTTCGACGCGTTGCTCGGTATGGAGTCCTACCGCACAGAGGGGTCCTCACTCTATGCCGCCAACGGATACCTTCGCGACGGCTTCGACTCATGGAAATATGCCTACGTGAGCAACGGTACGGCTCAGAGCACAGAGGACGGGCTCAACGCAAGCGGAACTCCTTGGGACGAGACACGCATGATGAGTTACTTCGGACGACTCAGCTGGAACTACAACGAGAAGTACATGGCTACGGCAACACTCCGTGCCGACGGTTCCAGCCGATTCGCGAAAGGTCACAGATGGGGTTGGTTCCCTTCAGTCAGTGCAGGATGGATCATCTCCAATGAGAACTGGTACAAGCCTGTAGCCAGCTTCATGGACTACTTCAAACTCAGAGCCAGCTGGGGACAGGTGGGTAACCAGAACATCGGTAACTACATGTACTCCGCTCCGGTCTCTTTCTCTAACCGCTACTACAACTTCGGTACCACACTCGGCAGCGCTGCCGACCAATGGGGTTCTTATGTCAGCCGTCTGGCAAACGAGGACATCACATGGGAAACATCTGAGCAATGGGACCTCGGATTCGACGCACGCTTCTTCAACAGCAAGCTCAACATGACATTCGACTGGTACTACAAGACGACGAAGGACTGGCTCGTTCAGCCGCCTATTCTCGCCACCGTCGGAACAGGTGCACCTTATATTAATGGAGGCGACGTGAAGAACGTAGGTATCGAGCTCGGACTCGGATGGAGAGACCACATCGGAAAGGACTTCAACTACTACGTCAACGCCAACTTCGCATACAACCACAACAAGGTGGGCAACATACCGAACGAGGATGGAATCATCCACGGACAGACCAACATGCTATACGACAACTCGGGCGAGTTCTATCGTGCAAGCAACGGTGAGCCTATCGGATACTTCTGGGGCTACAAGACAGCCGGGCTCTTCCAGAACGAACAGGAAATCAACGACTGGATCGCCGCTGGAAACGGTGTGCTGCAGTCAGACGTGAAGCCGGGTGACGTCAAATACTATGACATCAACCACGACGGACAAATCAACGACGCCGACAAAGTCAACCTCGGTAACGGTATGCCGAGCTGGACTTACGGATTCTCACTCGGATTTGACTGGAAAAACTTCGACTTCTCAGTCACTGCAAACGGACTGGCCGGATACAAGATCGTGCAGAGCTACCGCAACGTAGGCTCGACTACAGCTAACTACACCACTGAGATCCTGAAACGATGGACGGGTGAGGGAACGTCAAACAAGATTCCACGTGTCACCAACACCAACATCAACTACCAGTTCTCCGACCTCTTCCTGCACAAGGGAGACTTCCTCCGCTTGTCGAACCTCACCATCGGATATGACTTCGCAGACCTCATGGCTTGCAAGTATATCAGCCAGTGCAGACTCTACTTCCAGATTCAGAACCTCTTCACACTCACTAAGTACAACGGAATGGACCCGGAAATCGGTTACGGTATGGACGGATGGGTTTCGGGTATCGACCTCGGATACTATCCGCGTCCGCGCACCTTCCTCGTGGGTGTCAACCTCAAGTTCTAATCCAAGATTCTGTATGAATAAGTAATCAACGATTATGTTATACCTTTTATAATAAAGAAGCAATTATGAAATCGAAAATATTGAATTTTGCCGCACTGGGATTGATCATGCTCGCTACAGCATCTTGTGGGGACAGTTGGCTCGAGGTGGAGTCTAAGACGGAGTCTACTACCGACAACTACTTCAAGAGCGAAAGCGATGCTGCCCGTGCGCTGATCGGATGCTACGACGGATGGCAGTGCACCATCTCAAACGGACCTACTTTCAGCCTGCATTACCTCACAGAGCTGATGGGAGACCAGTGCTTCGGAGGTACGGGAGCGAACGACGTCCGCAACTCACAGGTGGTCGACCGATGGGACATCGCACAGGACCCTTCACAGGTCAACCTCTTCAACGACCTCTGGGGATACTACTATGCTGCAATTTACAGATGCAACGAACTTCTCGCGCATGAGGAACAGATTGCATGGACTTCTGACGCGACGAGAGGCCAGTATATGGGAGAGGCCAGGGCACTGAGAGCCATCTGCTACTTCGACCTCGTTCGTCTGTTCGAGAACGTGCCACTGCTGACATCTCCGTCATCTGAGAACCTCCCACAGGCGGAGCCGGCGGAGGTGTACGCTCAGATCGTGGCCGACCTCAAATACGCTGCCGCCAACATCCCTGCTGACGCATATCCTAAGAGCGGGGCTGCGGAAAACGACGGACGTATCACGCCTTATGCCGCCAAAGCGCTCCTCGCACGTGTCTACCTCTTCTATAACGGTGTGTACGGTGCAGAACCGGGCGACCTCACTAAGGCGGAGGCGCTACAGGGGCTTGAGGATATCGTCGCTTCTAAGGAGTATTCACTCGTTCCGCTTTACAAGAACCTCTGGTATTGTGCCAGCACAACGGCTGACGAAAACCACAACGAGGTGTCTACGTATGCGGGAGACGGTAACTCCGAGGTCATACTCGCACAGAAATTCAACTACACGTCTGACTATAACGGAAACGCAGGTGGTAACAACGGCATCCAGATGTTCTCCATCCGTGGAGGCACTTTCAAGGCACCTTACGGACAAGGATGGGGTGGAGCTACAGTACCGAAGTATGTCGTGGCTTCCTATCCTATGGGCGACCAGCGCCGCACGGCCAGCGTCATCGACCTCAAGTCGGAGGGTATCGAGGACATGGACGAGTACCAGAAGGCACTGCCCGACCAGCGCGAGTACACTGGCTATTTCAACAAGAAATACACTGCACGCTCGAAGTACTTCCAGCAGACTGACGGAAGCTGGAACCTCACGCACTACTACAACGACGTGATGGCGGGTGACTTCCAGATTTCACAGCCCATCGACTATGTCATCATGCGGTATGCCGACGTGCTGCTCATGGCTGCTGAGCTCGGAAGCCAGAACGCACAGAGCTACTTCAACCAGGTGCGTCAGCGCGCTTTCATGGAGGACGACGGACAGGGCAATGCAGTCCTGGGTGGCTACTACCAGGTGAAGAGCCCTACGAAGGAGAACATCCTCGAAGAACGTAAGCTCGAGTTCGCATTCGAGGGACAGCGGTGGTTCGACATACGCCGGCAGGACGCCAACGGAGCCTATGCGGCGAACGCCATCGCTGCAGCGAACGGAGAAGTAGTTCTGTCGGGAGGAAGTGAGGAAACCATGAACTACGTGCCGGCTAACGTCACTTCCAAGCGGGGTTTCCTCCAGATTCCTAACACCCAGATTCAGCTCTCCAACGGAGTGCTCAAGCAGAATGAGGGATGGTAAGACTTTCATTAACTATTTAATCGAAAACGTATGAAAAAGATAGTATATTCATTAATGACATGCCTCACCCTGCTTTTCGCACTGCAGGCATGCTCGCCCGACGACTACAGTCTGGGAAAGAAGGATGTGACGTCGGAGGACTTGGTCGAGGGGATTGCCTTCACCATCACGCACGACCAGTCGAATCCTAACATCGTTTACCTCGAGAGCAAGATGCCGGACAACTACCAGGTGCTCTGGAACCATCCTCAGGGACGCTCTCAGGGAAAGAAAGTGACGCTGAAATTCCCGTTTGCCGGAACATACCAGGTGCAGATGGGAGTTGAGACTCGTGGAGGCGTCGTTTATGGTGACTATGTAGACTTCACCATCGACGACTTCTGTGCAGACTTCGTAAGCGACCCGCTTTGGGAGACACTCACCGGTGGTGTCGGACACTCAAAGACATGGTACCTCGACCTCGACGAGAACGCGGTGTGCCGCTATTTCGTCGGACCGCTCTATTTCTATGGAACGGCCGACAACTGGAACACCGTCACGCTCGGACAGACTGTCGAAGGAGACAGCTGGAGCTGGGGTGCAGACTGGGCAGGTAACGGAAGCTGGCTCTTTGGCTCAACGGGTGCCATCGACTTCGGTTCTATGACTTTCTCGCTCGAGGGAGGTGCTAACATCATAGTAGACGACAAAGCACACAACCGCGTCATGAACGGTACGTTCCAGATGGATACCGACAACCACACGATGAAGCTCACCGACGCTGAGATCCTGCACGACCCGGGCCGTGACGCCATCGTTACCCAGTGGGGAAACATCACCATTCTCGCTCTCGACGAGAACCACATGCAGCTGGCTGTACTCCGTGACAACGACCCGAACGAGGGACCGTGTCTGCTCTCTTACAACTTCATCTCAGAGGACTACAAGAACAACTGGTCACCGGACAACGCAGGTGACACAGAGGTGTTCCCCGCTCTGGCTGAGGACTGGAGAGACTACGTAGAGCCGAAGACGTCTAAGCAGATGACATTCAAGTTTGCTGATGAGGACTGGTTCGACATCATGAACCTCGACGGAACCAACAAGGGCCTCACGGGCAGCTACACTGCCAATGACGCCATCAGCGACATCCGTCTCGAGTTCAACCGCAACGACAACACCTATAAGTACACCGCCGGCAGCGGAGACGTCGTTTCGGGTACTTACACTCTCTCTGACGACGGTGTCTACACCTTCTCTGACGGCATCATCGCCGAAAACCTCTCTTCCGACGGCACTTTCCAGATGAAGGCCAATGCCGACAACACGCTGAGAATCATGCAAGTGGTACTCGACGACTATACTGGAGGCATCAAGGACCTCTGGCTCGGATCTGAGATGAAGGACGACCAGGGCAACCGCATTCAGTATATGGGATACCACCTCGTGCCTGTTGTGGCGGGAGCGGGAGACGTAAAGCGTTACACCGGTATTCTGCAGTTCTTCGACACCGACTGGGTGTTCCAGACATCTGAGAAAGTCTTCATCACAGGAGACGGATCTTACACCTTCACCATCAACGGTAGCAGCGACAAACCATATGGTATTTTCCTCGACGTGGCTAAGATATTCAAGGACAACGTCAATGTCGACCTCATCATCACCAGCATCAAGGCTGACGGTAAGGATGTGCCGTTCGACGACACCGTCATCGACCGTGGCGTGGGCGACGACCCGGGAACGGCCAGACGTTATATCCTCAACCCGTGGGGAGCAACTGCTGCCGACGCGCCTAACTATGTGTTCACCAGCTCACTCGAAGTCACTATCAAGGTGGTGATGGACAGCGGAAGCAACGTGATGAATCCAGAAGCAACTGAATAACCTATAAAAACTTTGACGAATTATGAATGCAAAATATATTTTAGGTGCCGCATGTCTCGCGATCGGATTCTCCTTCACGGCTTGCTCCGACGATGACGACTACAAGGCATACAGCGGAAATGTACTCTCTGTGGTACAAACAGGAGACGCGGCTGTCACCGCCACTACTGCCACCACTACGGGTACGGTGCTTGACCTCTCGTCTTTCGCATCGGCGTCTTATGAGGTCGGTACGGTATACTCTACATCCAACACCCCGACTACAAGCGGTAAACGACAGCCGGGAACGCTTGCACAGGATGGAACGGTAACGGCTACTATCGCGGAGCTGACGAAGGGACAAACTTACTATTATGCCACTTATGTCACCCTTCAGGGAAAAGTCACGCAGTATGGAGATGTGAAGTCTTTCTACACCACCGATGCCAACATCGCCTCAACAACGGGCGAGGTCACGGCTACGAAGGCTACTCTCAACGCTACGGTCAGCCAGACGGCGGACATCATCAATGCGGGGGCTACCGAAATCGAGTATGGATTCAAGCTCGCGGCTGATGAGGAAGGGGTCCAGGAGGGCATCGACTTCCCGGCTGCCGGTGAGGCTACCTCTTTCTCTCAGCAAGTGGAGGGTCTGCTTCCGGGAAAGACTTACTACTATGCGTCTTACTTCAAGATTGGAAACGGACTGGTATACAGCGACGTACAGTCTTTCACAACCAAGAGCATGGAGATGGAGTATGTTGACCTCGGACTTACCGTCATGTGGGCCAAGTACAACCTCGGTGCAGAGGCTGAGACGGAGCTCGGAGGACTCTACGGATATGGCGACATCACCGGACTCAAAACATCGGAGTATGCGGCGCAGTACGCCACAGGCGACATCGCAGGGACGCAGAACGACATCGCGCTCGCCATCAGCAGCGCTATCGACGGAGAGGCAACTAAGCAGAGCATGATGCCGACACAGGCTCAGATTGAGGAGCTCATGGCCAACACGACAAAGGAATTCACGGAGATTGAAGGGGTTCCTGGATACAAGCTCACGGCAAAGAACGGGAACTACGTATTCTTCCCTGCCGCTGGATATCGCAATCTGACGTCTGTCGCCGACGAGGGAGTGGCCGGATACTACTGGTCGGGAAATATTAACCCTACCAACGGTGACTATGCCAACACCATTACTTTCTCCAACGACAATTTCGCTACGGGAACCAGCGCCCGGCAGCTCGGTCTCTCAGTCCGCTCTGTTCGCGAAGCTGAGCCACAGGCTACGCTCGACGTCGACAACTCGAAGATCATCTATGGTGACATCGAAAACAACGGACGATTCCGCATCGAGATTTTCAATCTCTACGGTGCAGGCACGAATGCCAACCCGCCTATCGACATCAACAAGCTGAAGTTTGAGAAGAATATGATCGTGAAGTTCACGCTTGAAGGACTTCCAGAGGAAGGCGTGGACTGCTATGGAGGACTGGAATACGCGGACGACAGCTGGGATCCGTCTCTCTGGAGCGAATTCAACTGCAAGTACGACTGCCACGTCACGAAGAACGGCACGTACACCGTGTGGATGGAGACAGCTGCTTTGGCTGAGGGTGCCGCTGTATTCTGCATTGACATCGACGGTCTCCACACCCAGCTCGGTGACGCCATCAGCAATGTGAAGGCCACTATCGAGAGTATTTCCTTCGACGTCGACGACAGTGCTATCCAATATTATGTGGACAACAACCTCGTGCAGTTCAACAACAAGGATGGAAACGGAGTGGACGGACGTGTTGAAATCTTCAACGAGTGGGGCGCCACCAAGGCTGCTGGGGCTGACTACAGCGACCTCAAGTTCAAGAACTCGTATATGATTGTCAACTTCACAATCTCTGGAATCGACGGCAACCTCGTCAGTGGCGCGACCGGCAGCTACAAGACGGAGCTCTCCTTCGCCGACCAGGGATGGGCGTGTCAGTACTGGGGAGGATTCGCCCCGGCAGGGACAACAGTTACAGGAGACGGTACCTACGAGGTGTGGGCTCCGCTCTCTGGCGACGCTACTGCAGGTCCGTGTGTGTGGACCATCGAGCTCTACGGACTCTGGAAGGACCTCGTGGACGGTTCGAAGGTGAAGGCCACCATCAACAGTGTGATTGTTCCGGGAAAAGAATAGATAGTAACATTATTAGGCTCCTGCCGGCATCCACAGGGTGTCGGCGGGAGCAAACCAAAATCTGAAAAAAGAAATGAAAAGATATTTCAAATTTATGTCGCTGCTACTGCTGGCGGTATTCGCATTTGCCAATACGGCGTGCAGCGATGACGACGAAAGCCAGGCGAACTACGGAAAGACGAAGGATTTCATCGTCAGCAAGACCGACATCACCTTCTTCAGTGAGGGTGGGGTGGCAGTCCTGTCGGTGAAGGCGCCGTCGGCTCCTCAGGTATCAGCAAGCGAGTCCTGGCTCACAGTCGCTCCCAAGTCATCTTCCGCTGTGACGTATAACTACGATGTCACCGCCGCGGAATATAACGGGGTGGAGGACAGAACAGCCACCATCAACGTGACTGTGGCTGGAGAGACGAAGACTGTTACCGTCACCCAGCTCTCAGCCGACGGAATCACCATCACTTCCGGCAAGGAGTCAACCATCGGCGCTGAGGGTGGAATCGTCAACATCAAGGTGGCGGCTAACGGAGATTATTCCGTGAAAATAAACAACGAGTGGATAACCAACTCACTGACGGCAGCCAAGACACGTGCCATGGAGGAGACCACACATGCCTTCGTCGTGGCGAAGAACGCCGGATCGGAGCGTAAGGGTACCATTTCGTTCATCCTCGACGACATCACCGTCACAGCCACCATCACGCAGGAAGGTGCACAGATGGGCAACATCACTTCCGACGCCAAGACCATCGCGAAGAACATGTATCCGGGATGGAACCTCGGAAACACTATGGAGGCAAGCGGAAACAACCTCGCAGCCGAGACCGCATGGCAGTCTACAAAGACCACACAGCAGCTGCTCGACTATGTCAAGAGCCAGGGCTTCAAGTCCGTTCGTATTCCTTGCTCATGGATGCAGCATGCTTCCGACGGAAAGATTGACGCCCAGTGGATGGCACGCGTGAAGGAGGTTGTGAACTACTGCATCGCAGCCGACCTCTACGTCATGCTCAACGACCACTATGACGGGGGTTGGATTGAGGTGCTCGGCTTCTCCAAGAGCGCTTCTTCTTACGAGAAGGTTGACGAGAATGACATCACTGCCAAGATTGCTGACCTCAAGAACATCTGGACACAGATTGCAGAGGAGTTCAAGGACTACGACGAGCACCTGCTCTTCGCAGGCATGAACGAGCCGTTCCAGCAGTACGACCTCTTCCATAACCACCACCAGGAGCTCACACCTATCCTCAACCGCTACAACCAGGCGTTCGTGGAGGCTGTGCGTGCCACTGGCGGTAACAACAGCCAGCGTGCCCTCGTTGTGCAAGGACCGTCGGTCAACATCGCATCCACCACCAACGCGGCTTACGGATTCACCATGCCTGACGACGCGGCGCAGGATGCGCTCATGGTGGAGGTGCACTATTACGACCCGTGGGACTTCTGCGGAGGCAGCGGCGTCTACTACTGGGGCAAGGCCAACCACCACACCGAGAACAACGCTTCCTTCGGCGAGGAGGACTGGGTGAAGAGCCAGTTCCAGCTTATGAAGACCAACTTCGTCGACAAGGGTTACCCTGTCATCGTGGGTGAGTGCGGAGCCAACTGGAAAGACCTCAGCGGTGTCAGCGGAGCCAGCCAGGACAAGCACAACGCGTCCATCAAGTCATTCTTCTATGAGACGTCAAAGCAGGCTGTCGACAACGGACTTGTGCTCATGGTATGGGACATCAACGCCACGAACCAGAACGGAACAAACGGAACCATGACCATCCTTAACCGCGGAAACCTCAGTGTGTTCTGTCCGTATGCCATGGACGGAATCAAGGAGGGTAATGCCGCCGGTGCATGGCCATACTGATTTGTCACTACTAGCTAACTATATTATATTTGGGCGTGCCCCCGTCTGCAGTGATGCAGGTGGGGGCACAATTTTGAAAAACCGGACATGACGGAAGGGTGAATTGAAAATGTCATTTAGCTATGAATTTTTTCTGTTTTGTATTTTGAGCCCCATTAAAATGTATTAAATATAGTTAAAATAGGTTAAATTACATATTAATACAAAGGAAAACACTCCCATAATATATGGTGTTTGGAGATTTTTTTGTAACTTTGCACCGCTTTTTAGGCTGCGTCCTAAATTGACCGGCGCGTTGACCGGCGCGAGAGCTGGTCTGATAAGCGAAAAGTTAGGAGAATAATGCGCTATATATAATATAAGGTGTAGGGATGCACCGGTTATGCAAAGTGCAGTAAGCGGTTGAGGTATTACCCGGCTGAAGATTCTCCATAATGGAATGAAATAAAATCATAAATATATAATAACATAAAAATTTTTAAAATGCCTACTATTCAGCAACTAGTAAGAAAAGGAAGACGTGTGCTGGTAGACAAAAGTAAATCTCCTGCTCTGGACTCATGTCCTCAGCGTCGCGGAGTTTGCGTACGTGTCTACACCACGACTCCTAAGAAGCCTAATTCGGCAATGAGAAAAGTCGCGCGTGTGCGCCTCACCAACAAGAAGGAAGTGAACTCTTACATCCCAGGAGAGGGACACAACCTGCAGGAGCACTCAATCGTACTTGTACGTGGCGGCCGTGTAAAGGACCTTCCAGGTGTGCGTTACCACATCATTCGTGGTGCTCTCGACACCGCCGGCGTAGCCAGCCGTACTCAGAGACGAAGCAAATATGGCGCTAAGCGGCCTAAGGCTAAGAAGTAATCAAGAAAAGAAGTTTAAATTTTAAACATTTAGTTTGTCTTTAGCTATTTTTTACGCTGGTTGAGTAAATGACCCGGTGGGGACGTTGAAGAACGCTGATGGCAACCGGACAGACTGAAAAAAAAGAACAAACAAAATGAGAAAAGCAAAACCGAAGAAGAGGGTGATCCTGCCGGACCCCGTCTATGGCGATGTGAAGGTGACGAAATTCGTCAACAACCTTATGTATGATGGTAAAAAGAGTATTGCTTACTCCATTTTCTACAACTCACTTGCGCTTGTCGAGAAAAAACTCAAGGATGAGGAGAAGTCTTCTCTCGAAATCTGGAAGAAGGCGCTCGACAACATCACTCCGACCGTTGAGGTGAAGAGCCGTCGAATCGGTGGTGCCACATTCCAGGTGCCTACAGAGATTCGTCCCGACCGCAAGGAGGCCATCTCCATGAAGAACCTCATTCTCTATGCTCGTAAGCGCTCTGGAAAGAGCATGGCTGAGAAGCTCAGCGCTGAAATTGTTGACGCTTACAACCAGCAGGGAGGCGCATTCAAGCGCAAGGAGGACATGCACCGCATGGCAGAGGCTAACCGCGCTTTCGCACACTTCAGATTCTAATCGCACGCCCAGAGCGGACAAGACGGCTGGTAGGCGTCGTTATCTACGCCTCAGCTTCATTCACTTGTTAGTTTTTTTAAGGTTAAAAAGAAATAAAAAGGAATAAATTTCAATTATGGCAAAACGTGACTTGCATTTGACGCGCAACATCGGTATCATGGCGCATATTGATGCCGGAAAGACCACCACATCTGAGCGTATCCTCTTCTACACGGGTAAGACCCACAAAATAGGTGAGGTACACGACGGTGCGGCCACTATGGACTGGATGGCACAAGAGCAGGAGCGCGGTATAACTATTACCTCTGCTGCTACAACCTGCTTTTGGAACTATGAGGGCCAGCAATACCAGATCAACTTGATTGACACTCCGGGACACGTGGACTTCACCGCTGAGGTGGAGCGTTCTCTTCGTGTGCTCGACGGTGCCGTCGCCACATACTGTGCCGTCGGTGGCGTACAGCCGCAGTCAGAGACCGTTTGGCGTCAGGCAGACAAATATAAGGTTCCACGTATCGGTTATGTCAACAAGATGGACCGTAGCGGAGCTGACTTCTACGAGGTGGTTCGACAGATGAAGGAAATCCTCGGTGCAAACGCTGTTCCAGTGGTTATTCCTATCGGGGCCGAGGAGAAATTCAAGGGCGTTGTTGACCTCGTAAAGATGAAAGCCATACTCTGGCACGACGAGACCATGGGCGCCGACTACGACGTCGAGGATATTCCTGCCGACATGATGGACGAGGCTGAGGAATGGAGAGGCAAGCTTCTCGAGGCTGTCGCTGAATACGACGACGCACTGATGGAGAAGTTCTTCGACGACCCTTCAACCATCACTGAGGAGGAGATTCTCCGTGCTATCCGCCAGGCAACCGTGGCACAGGCTTGCACGCCTATGCTCTGCGGTTCTTCTTTCAAGAACAAAGGTGTACAGACTCTTCTTGACTATGTGTGCGCATTCCTCCCGTCTCCTCTCGACACGGAGAACGTGGTGGGAGAGAATCCTTCTACTAAGGAGGAGGAAGACCGCAAGCCAAGTCCGGACGACAAGACCTCGGCACTCGCATTCAAAATCGCGACTGACCCTTATGTCGGAAGACTCACTTTCGTCCGTGTCTATTCTGGCAAGATCGAGGCAGGATCATATGTCTACAATCCTCGCTCAGGCAAGAAAGAGCGTATCAGCAGACTCTTCCAGATGCACTCCAACCACCAGAACCCGGTGGAGGAAATCAGCGCAGGAGACATCGGTGCAGTTGTCGGACTGAAGGACATCCACACTGGCGACACCCTCTGCGACGAGACAGCGCCAATCGTTCTTGAGTCTATGGACTTCCCGGATCCAGTTATCGGTATCGCCGTTGAGCCTAAGACTCAGAAGGACCTCGACAAGCTCTCTGTCGGACTCGCCAAGCTGGCTGAGGAGGATCCTACGTTCACCGTACGTACTGACGAGCAGAGCGGACAGACTGTCATCTCGGGTATGGGCGAGCTGCACCTTGACATCATCATCGACCGACTCAAACGTGAGTTCAAGGTTGAGTGCAACCAGGGCCGTCCCCAGGTCAACTACAAAGAGGCCATCACCACTACTGTCAACCTTCGCGAGGTTTACAAGAAGCAGTCGGGTGGACGTGGTAAGTTCGCTGACATCATTGTCAACGTTGGACCGGTGGATGAGGACTTCAAGGAGGGAGGCCTCCAGTTCTCCGACTCTGTCAAGGGCGGTAACATTCCGAAGGAGTTCATCCCGTCTGTACAGAAGGGATTCACCAACGCCATGAAGAACGGCGTGCTTGGCGGCTTCCCTATGGACAGCCTGAAAGTGGAGCTCGTCGACGGATCATTCCATCCCGTTGACTCCGACCAGCTCTCTTTCGAGATTGCTGCCATGCAGGCCTACAAGAACGCTTGCTCGCAGGCACACCCTGTCCTCATGGAGCCTATCATGAAGCTCGAGGTGGTTACACCTGAGGAGAACATGGGTGATGTCATCGGCGACCTCAACAAACGCCGCGGACAGGTGGAAGGAACAGAGGCTACCCGTTCAGGTGCCAGCATCGTCAAGGCTATGGTTCCGCTGGCTGAGATGTTCGGATATGTCACCACACTCCGTACCATCACATCTGGACGTGCCACCAGCTCTATGCAGTACGACCACCACGCGCCTGTCAGCAACTCTATCGCCAAGGCCGTGCTCACGGAATGCGGTGGAAGGGTTGACCTCGTTAAATAGAATTATCAGTGACAGGGATGTGTGTTAGCGTATGACTCTTAACACACACCCCTCTCACCCTTTAATAACTTTTAATTTCATAAACAAAACAATGAGTCAGAGAATTCGTATCAAACTGAAGTCCTACGACCACAACCTCGTGGACAAGTCGGCCGAGAAGATCGTCAAGACCGTCAAGGCTACGGATGCAACTGTGAGCGGCCCTATTCCTCTCCCGACACACAAACGCATCTTCACTGTCAACCGCAGTACTTTCGTCAACAAGAAAAGCCGCGAACAGTTCGAGTTGAGCACCTACAAGCGTCTCATCGACATCTACAACGCGACTCCTAAGACTGTTGACAGCCTCATGAAACTTGAACTGCCCAGCGGTGTGGAAGTAGAGATTAAAGTGTAAGAAAACGAAAACTAAAGAGAAAAAAACAATTTTTAAAATCAATTTGAAATGCCAGGATTAATTGGAAAGAAAATCGGAATGACATCCGTTTTCAGTGCCGAGGGCAGAAATCTGCCATGCACTGTTATCGAAGTAGGTCCTTGTGTTGTTACCCAGGTCAAGACCGAGGAGGTCGACGGATACAAGGCCGTGCAGGTGGGATTTCAGGAGGCAAAGGAGAAGAACACTTCTAAGCCTATGAAGGGACACTTCGCAAAGGCCGGTACAACACCGAAGAGACACTTGGCCGAGTTCACTTTTGATGAAGACTACAACCTCGGTGACGTTATCACCGTTGAGCTCTTCGAGGACGTGCCATACGTTGACGTTGTCGGCACATCGAAGGGTAAGGGCTTCGCCGGTGTTGTAAAGCGCCATGGTTTTGGCGGTGTCGGACAGGCAACCCACGGTCAGGACGACCGTCAGCGTGCTCCAGGTTCTATCGGTGCCTGCGCCACTCCGTCCCGTGTATACAAGAACCTGCCGATGGCCGGCCAGATGGGAAATGAGAGAGTGACTACTCATAACCTGCAAGTGATAAAGGTGATTCCTGAACACAACCTTCTCCTTGTGAAGGGCTCTGTGCCAGGTTGTAAAGGTTCAATCGTAATAATTAAGGCGTAATGGAAGTATCAGTATTTAACATAAAGGGCGAGGACACAGGAAGAAA
>CAMOTI010000170.1 GCA_946625675.1 uncultured Prevotellaceae bacterium
TGTTTAAATGTACAATATGTCAATGAACTCTTGATACATGGCTTTCTTTAGAAGCCGCGACCCCCTAGGGGGTCACTTAAAAAGGTAAATGCCTTCTAAGGAAGTAGTAAACACACCTCCTAAGGAGGTATAAAAGTGTAAACGATCATCTGATATACGATATTTAAAGTTTAATGTGGAATGTAGTAAGAGGAATTGGCATGGCGGTGAACAGGCGAAGGAGTTAGTCAGAATAAGCGGGGAGGGTGCGTTGACGGGGGCTGCGAAAACCAAACGCGGACAAGCCATATCGAAGATGGCTGTCCGCGTGAAGTTGATTAGGCATAGAGCTGCTCCTTGAGTTCCTTGATGGCTGGTGACTCAATATATTCGTCGTACTCCATGAGCTTGTCGATTGTTCCGTTGGGTGTGAGCTCGATGATTCGGTTGGCCACGGTCTGGATAAACTCATGGTCGTGGGAGGCAAAGAGCACATTTCCCTTAAAGAGTTTGAGGTTGTTGTTGAATGCCTGAATGGACTCGAGGTCAAGATGGTTTGTCGGTGTGTCGAGTATGAGGCAGTTGGCATTCTTAAGCTGCATTCGTGCAATCATACAGCGCATCTTCTCGCCTCCCGACAGGACATTGACCTTCTTGAGCACTTCCTCTCCTGAGAACAGCATCCTTCCGAGGTATCCCTTAAAGAACACATCATTGCCTTCTCCGAACTGTGAGAGCCATTCCACAAGATTCTTGTCGGACTGGAAGAACTCAGTATTGTCGAGCGGAAGATATGCCGTCGTGATGGTGACTCCCCAGTTGTAAGTACCCGCCTGCGGTTCGCGGTTTCCGTTGATGATTTCGAAAAGCGCCGTCATGGCACGTGGGTTTCTGCTGAGGAACACCACCTTCTGCCCTTTTTCCACGGTGAACGTAAGATCCTTGAACAATACTGTTCCGTCGTCCTCAATGGCGGTAAGTCCTTCAACTTGCAGAATCTGATTTCCCGGCTCTCGCTCCATGGTGAAGATGATGCCTGGATATTTACGTGTGGAAGGCTGAATTTCGGCAACATTAAGTTTTTCCAGCATCTTCTTACGGCTGGTGGTCTGCTTACTCTTGGCCGCATTTGCAGAGAAACGACGAATAAACTCCTCCAGCTCCTTCTTCTTCTCCTCAGCCTTCGCTTTCTGGTTCTGCATCTGTTTCAACGCAAGCTGCGATGACTGATACCAGAAAGAATAGTTTCCGGCAAACATGGACACTTTTCCATAATCAATGTCGATGGTATGGGTGGAAACGGCGTCGAGGAAATGTCGGTCGTGAGAAACGACAAGCACGGTATGCTCAAAGTTGGCCAGATAGTCCTCCAGCCAAGAGACGGTCTCGAGGTCGAGGTCGTTGGTAGGCTCGTCGAGAAGGAGGTTGTCGGGATTTCCGTAAAGCGCCTGTGCAAGCATGACACGCACCTTCTCTTTACCCGAAAGTTCCGACATAAGCTTGTTGTGCAGATTCTCCTTGATGCCAAGTCCGGAAAGCAGTATAGCCGCATCGCTCTCCGCGTTCCAGCCGTCCATCTCGGCAAATTTTTCTTCAAGCTCCGCTGCCCGGATTCCATCCTCATCTGAGAAATCCTCCTTGGCGTAGATGGCATCCTTCTCCTGCATGATTTCCCAAAGGACGCTGTGGCCCATGAGGACGGTGTTGAGGACAGTACACTGGTCATACTTGAAGTGATCCTGCGAAAGCACCGAGAGTCGCTCTCCCGGGCCGAGAGAAATCGTGCCTTTTGCCGGCTCGAGTTCACCGCTGATGGCTTTCAGGAGCGTGGACTTTCCAGCACCATTTGCGCCGATGACGCCATATATATTACCGTTTGTGAACTTCATGTTCACATCCTTGTAAAGTACTCTTTTGCCAAACTGAATGGCGAGGTCGGAAATTGTAATCATCTTGTGTGGTTTGAAATTTTTTGCAAAGATACAAAAATTTAATGAATCAATCTGCGAGTAAGCATGAGAAAAGTCAATCTTACCTGAACTTTTCCGAGCGAGGAGCAGATTGGACGTAGTCAATGTAATATAAAGAATCAATAATAATGAAATTAGGATGGAGAGTCATTTTGCGGGAAGTACACAAGTCAGGTCTGCCAATCTGTCAGCCACGGAAAATAAGTGCACATCGATTCGTTGTGGCATAATTTTTGCGTTAATGTGAAAGGAAAATCAAAAATTAAAATAGAAATATTATGCAAAAAGGAAACATTGGCGTAACGACGGAGAACATATTCCCCGTAATCAAGCAATTTTTGTATTCAGACCACGACATTTTTCTCCGTGAGATTGTGTCGAACGCAGTGGATGCCACGCAGAAACTGCTGACCCTTGCACGCAAGGGCGACCTGAAAGAAGAGGCAGGCAACCTGACCGTACACGTCAGTCTTGACAAGGACAAGGGCACGCTGACCGTAAGCGACCGCGGAATCGGCATGACGGCCGAGGAGATAGACAAATACATCAACCAGATAGCATTCTCTGGCGCAAACGACTTCCTCGACAAATATAAGGATGATGCAAATGCGATTATAGGCCACTTCGGACTGGGCTTCTATTCTTCGTTCATGGTGTCGAAGAAAGTGGAGATTGTGACGAAAAGCTGGCAGGAAGGCAGCAAGGCCGTGAAATGGATTTGCGACGGCAGTCCTTCTTACGAAATCACAGATGCAGACAAAACGGATCGCGGTACTGACATCATCATGTATATCGACGATGACAGCAAGGAATTCCTGGAAGAAAGCAGAATCAGCGAATTGCTGAACAAATACTGCCGTTTCCTTCCGATTGAGATTGCGTTCGGAAAGAAAAAAGAATGGAAGGACGGCAAGCAGGTGGACACAGAAGAGGACAACATCATCAATGATACTACCCCACTCTGGACCAAAAAGCCCTCAGAACTGAAAGACGAGGACTACAAGGAGTTCTACCGCAAATTGTATCCGATGTCGGACGAGCCACTGTTTTGGATCCACCTGAACGTAGACTTCCCTTTCAATCTGACCGGAATCCTGTACTTCCCGAAAGTGAAATCGAGTCTGGAACTTCAGAAGAACAAGATTCAGCTGTTCTGCAACCAGGTGTACGTGACCGACAGCGTGGAAGGCGTGGTGCCTGAGTTCCTCACCCTGCTCCATGGCGTGATAGACTCTCCGGACATCCCGTTGAACGTGAGCCGAAGCTATCTGCAGAGCGACAGCAACGTGAAGAAGATTTCTGGTTACATCTCCAAGAAAGTGAGCGACCGTCTTCAGCAAATCTTCAAGAAC